>JBDKVB010000122.1 GCA_039679385.1 Armatimonadia bacterium
GCCTGAAGCCGGCCGCGCCGGTCACAGCTTGAAAGGAGACACCATGAGCGGCGTTACCACAGACGCACAGACGGCGGTCCCCGCGAGGGGGCCCGACGACGACCTCGTCGAGCGGAGCCGAGGCGGGTAGTACCTGACCTTCTTCCTGGGGCGTGAGGAGTACGGGCTACAGATACTCAAGGTCCAGGAGATCATCGGGCTCATGGACATCACCCCCGTCCCTCGAACGCAGCACTTCATCCGGGGCGTCATCAACCTGCGCGGCAAGGTGATCCCCATCATCGACCTGCGCCTCAAGTTCGGCATGGATTCCTCCGAGCCTACCGACCTGACCTGCATCATTGTCGTCGAGGCCGAAGGCAGGCGCATCGGCATCGTCGTCGACCAGGTGTCCGAAGTGGCCGACATTGCCGCCGAGGAGATCGAGGACCCACCCTCCTTTGGGGCTGCGGTGAACACCGACTACATCCTCGGCATCGGCAAGTCCGAGGGACACGTGAAGCTGCTGCTGGACATCGACCAGGCCCTGACGATGAGCGAGATGGCCGAGGTCGAGGCGGCGTCGGAAGGGCTCCGCGAGGAGACCGAAGAGGCCATGACCCTGATGCGAGCCAGCGCCTAACCACTCGACACCACTTTGCGGTACAACAGGACACGCCGGCACAGGCCCCATCCCGTGCCCCCGTGATCGTAAGGATAGGAGGACGACAGATGGCTGTTGCACGCGCCGCACGCAAGACAACATCGAGGACCGACCCCGCACCGACCCTTGAGACGGATATCCCCGAGGGGATGCTCCCCCAGAAGGCGGCCAAGAGCGGCTCGGCAGGTCTTCAGCAGCTTCTGGGCCGCGTCGACGCGCTTCTTGGCGCCCAGCGCGCAGGCGAAGGCGATCTTGAGCTGGACTGCGAAGGCCTGTCCGGGCCCTCTCAGCAACTGGCTCTGCAGATCAACGAGTTGCTGACCTGTGACCGTGACCAGACGCAGGAGGCACAGGCCGCAGCCGATCAGGTGGCCTGGTACGAGGCGGTACTCGACGCCCTACCGATCCCCGTCTCGGTTACCGATGAAGACGCCAAGTGGGTCTTCGTCAACCACGCGGCCGAGAACCTGTTCGGTGTCAGCCGCTCGGAGGCCCTCGGACGTCGCTGCAGTTCCTGGGGCGCAGAGCTGTGCAATACCCGTGACTGCTGCCTTGCCCAAGGCGGCTCTGATCGCGCCGGCCGCGTGTTCGAGCACCAGGGCCGGAAGCTCCAGGCTCAGGCGTCGTGTCTACAGGACGCAGACGGCGTGACCCTCGGGCATCTTGAGGTCCTCCACGACGTCACTTCCCTGGTTGCCCCTGGCGATTACCTCTCCGACGCCATCAAGGTAGTGGGCGCCAGTCTGCAGCAGCTCGCGCAGGGCGAGCTATCCTTCGACACCGTCCTGCCGGCACCAGATGAGAACAGCGAGCAGGCCGCGGCGGAGGTCCAGGTCCTCGTCGACGGCCTCGAAGCCACCAGGGGAGCCCTGGAGGCCACGGTTCGGGAGCTGGGCAAGCTGGCCCAGGCCGCTGCAGAGGGCGACCTCGGAGTGCGCGCGGACGCCTCCTCCCAGTCCGGCGCGCACCCGGCTCTCCTCGAACCAGCAAACGCGCTCATGACCAGCCTGTGCAAACCCTTGCGGTGGCTGGTGGAGAACCTGGGGATGGTTGCCCTTGGCCAGACCCCGCCACGAGCAGACGACGAAGCACACGGCGAAGTGCTGCAACTGCGCGACATTATGAACCGGTGCGTGGACGCCATGGAGGGCCTGCATGTGATCCACCAGGCCCTGCAGCGCATGTCCCAGAATGACTACACCAAGGACGCCGAAGGCGACTTCGAGGGTATCTACGGATCGCTGTGCGAGGAGGCGAACCTCGTGCAGCAGAGGATCCGTGTGGTCATCGCGGTCGCGCAACACGTCGCGGCCGGCGACGGGTCCGACGTCGAGACCCTCCGCGCTGTTGGCGATGGCAAGGGACGTCGCTGTGAGAACGACCACTTGATACCGGCCTTTGTCCACATGATCGAGCAGATCGGTGTACTCGTGGAAGGCACGATGGACCTCGCCGATCAGGCTGTTGCGGGGAACCTGGAGTACCGCGCCGACGCCACGAAGAGCGCCGGAGACTACGCCCGCGTGGTTGAGGGCGTCAATGCCACGGTAGACGCCGTCGTGACCTTCCTCAGAGACGAGGAGGATGTTCTTAGCCGCGTGGCGGGCCGCGACCTCACCGCCCGCATCACGAACGAGTACCCCGGCGACTACAACAGGATCCAGGTCGCCCTCAACACCGCCGTCGACCACCTCGACGAGGCGCTCTCCCAGGTGAACGTGGCCTCGGAACAGGTGGCCTCGGCATCCGGACAGATCAGCAGTGGCAGCCAGTCGGTCGCCCAGGGAGCCTCGGAGCAGGCCAGCGCCCTGGAGGAGATCTCCAGCAGCCTCCAGGAGATGGCCTCCATGACCAAGCAGAACTCGGCCAACGCCCAGGAAGCGCGTGGAATGTCTGACGCGGCTCGCGGTAGCGCCGAGAAGGGCGTCGACAGCATGCAACGCCTGTCCGAAGCAGTGGACCTCATCAAGTCCTCCTCCGATGAGACCGCCAAGATCGTCAAGACGATCGACGAGATCGCCTTCCAGACAAACCTCCTGGCTCTCAACGCAGCCGTCGAAGCCGCTCGCGCCGGAGACGCAGGCAAGGGCTTCGCCGTTGTCGCCGAGGAGGTGCG
>JBDKVB010000123.1 GCA_039679385.1 Armatimonadia bacterium
CTGGCCGTCAAAGACACTGGTCCGGCACGTTGTGTTTCTGCAGGCTGCAGAACCGCCGTCCGACCACAGGACGATCTCAGGAGGGTAACGATGAACCACAGACAGTCCACTTGCCTCAATCCCTGCATGGTCCTGGTGGCTACCATGGCCGCCGTGTTGATGTGTGTCTTTTCCGCTCTGGCAGCGCCTGTCGCACCAGCACCGGCACCCGTCGAGGGCGTCGACTGGTACCTAAGTGTCTGCCAGGGCACGCCGATCATCCCCGACAGCGGTGTCACGCTGCGTCTCACAGACGGGCGCCTCGGCGGGAACGGCGGCATCAACCAGTACTTTGGCTCCTACAAGCTCGACGGCAACAAGATCGCGACCAGCGATCTGGGGATGACCAAGATGGCAGGCCCCGGTCCGCTGATGATCCAGGAATCGACCTACGTGCACGCGCTCTCCCTGGCCGCGACCTTCCGGGTCAGCGCCACCACGCTCGAACTCGCCGACGCGACGGGCAAAGTGGTCGCCGTCTTCGGGAAGCAGCCGGTGACCCTCAAGAGCCTGGTGGAGGGACGCACCTGGGTACTCACCTCCTATGACAGTCAGACCCCTCTGGCCGACAGTCAGGTCACCCTCGCTTTCGAGGAGGACAGGGTCGGCGGCTCCGCAGGCGTCAACCAGTACTCAGGCGTCTACGTGTACCGGGACTCCGAACTTACCATCTCCCGCGTCGTCGCGACCAAGCGTGCCGGCGACCCGGCGCTCATGAAGCAGGAGGCGGCCTACCTGAGCCTGCTGAACAAGGCCCAGGGCGTGCGGGTCGGCCCCTCTGACCTCAGGCTCACTGACGCCGTCGGACGCGTTCTGCTGCGCTTCTCTCTCCTCTCACAGAAGCCCGGCACGGAGCCGGTTGAGACGCCACCCGTTGCGCCTGTGCTCACCAGCCCGAACCAGGGCGACCGTGTGGGCCGGTCGGTTCAGATCGCCGGGCACACGGGCGACGGTCGGCCCGCCGTCATCGCGGTCATCACCGACACCTACTATAAGGGCAGCACGCTGGTTGGCTCCGTACCCGGAATCCGCCACCGCACCAGGGACACAGGCGAGTTCTCCTTCCGGGTTGCCACGCCGAGTGTGGGCGGCGCCTCCGACCGCGAGATCCGCTACATGATCCGTGTGTTCGAGGTCCGCGCTGACGGAACCCGTGGACCGGAAGCTACCGTGCGCGTGTATCCCGAGTAGCCTCCTTGAGAGCCGCAACTCGTCACAAAGGATAGTCCTGCCATCACTAAAGACGGCAGGACTATTACTTTATGCATCGAATATACAGGGGCTGGTCCTCATGATCGCGGTCAGACTGCGGAGGGATCATCGTGACAGGTCGCCTCGTGGTTATCCTTGTGATTGCCCTTGCGCTCAGCCTCACCCTCCTTGCCGGCGGCGGGACGACCCGGAGGCGGCTCAACTGGTCGGCAGATGCGAAGTCGCGGACGAGACCGTGACGCTGGTCCGCTGCCCGAGCGTGGTCCACGCCGCGATGGCGGCGATGGCCACCAGGGCGAGCAACAGGGCGTACTCCACCGTCGTCAGGCCGGCCTCATCTACCCACAGCGTATTGGACATGGCAATCTCCCTCGCGGCGTGCCCGGTGCGTCGCGGCCGAGGCCGGTCAGTGAGCCGGGCTGTCTGTCTGGTGCATTGCCCGGAGTATGATGGCCGACCCTTAGGCGTTCATCCCACGACGACGCAAGTGCGTCTCAACGAGGTGCGAGTGGGTCGGGGGGTGCGGCGAGCAGATCACCCGTTCGATGAGGCAGGGTCTGGACTTCGAGGCACCACGGTGATCCGAGCCCACAGGCCTGCCGGTGGACCGCCACAAAAAAAGTTCGAGGATTGCTTATCACACGAGCAGGATGCCGCCTCGATGGGACGAACCTCTACAATGCTGGGGGCTATTGGGGGAACGCGTTCCGCCATTTTGGGGGACCATTCCAGAGGTCGCTTCCGGTGGCCGACGGGCCCAAGAGGACTGCTCTTGGTCGCTGACAGCACCGCAATCTGACATCACCGCCACATCTCTTGGGCCGTCCCTGAGCAGCGTGATTAGGCTGCCGGGGGCGGCTTTTCACATTCCCGGCGAGAGTACCCCGCAACGGGGCTCGGACAAGGAGGCGAGCAGACTGGGGGATGCAACGCGTCAAGGGCTCGACCCAAACAGACTCACAGATGGGAGGATGAGAGAGATGGTTGGGTTGCGATGGCGAACCATAGGCGTGATCGCCGCTCTGCTCTTCATAGGGACTGGACCGCCCGTGTGGGCGGCGATCCAGAGCAACTTCACGACCGATGCGGAAGGCTGGACGACTGTCCGGTCAAGTATGACCCATGTGGACACCGGGGGGCATCCGGGCGGCTATCTCGTGTTCCAAGACACTGTCGATGGCTTGTCGGGGTTCGCGGCCTCCAACCAGTACCACGGCGACTTGCGGGCCTACAACCGTGGGACCGTCAGCTTCGACATGATGACCCTCGACAACTACACGCCGAACTACCCTGAGACAGGCTGGGTGTTGTTCTACGATCTCGATCCCACGATTCCCGTGTCGTACATCCGGGATCTGGTCCCCACGGGGGAGCCGAGTCCGCAGAACGTCTGGCACAGCTTCTCGGCTACCCTCAACTGGGACCAGATGACGCCTGACGCCGCACATCCGGCACCACCCAGTGAAGCGGCGTGGTTGGACTTCTTGGCGGATGTGGACAACGTGGTTGTCTTCCTGGACTGGAATGTCGTGGCAGACGAGCGTGCTGGTTTCGACAGCTTCAGGCTGACCGAAGGCCCGAGTGCCGTCCCCGAACCCTCCTCCTGGGCCCTGTTGGCCTGCAATGGGCTCTTCGTGGTCGTGGTCGGCCTGCTGAGACGCAAGCGGAGGGCGTAGGCCCTGACGCATAGTGGGATGTACAGAGGGCCGCCCGCAAGACTGAGGCGGCCCTCGGCTTCGGTGAGGCAGGCCGTCGGTGGCCGACCATAGCGGGGCCACCATCGCCACGCCCTCGCCTCAGTGCCCCCTCGTCACCTGCCGCAGCGGCACCGGGCATAGGAACCGCAGGCCCTGCTCGCCGGACCTGAAGCAGTGGACCTCGCCGGGCGGGATCGGCGTGGCAAGAGGGATGCAGCGTGGTCTCGCCCCCCATGAGCGGTAGCCACGCGGCTAGCTGCCGGCCTCCGACCACCAGCCCAGTTCGGCCCGTGCCCGGCCGATGTCACCAAGAAGTCGCAGTCGCACGCCGCTCGGGCCGTCCACCCCATCCACGCAGCACAGGAGTACCTAGAAGCCGTCCGTGCCTGGGTGGCACTCACACTGCAGCTTCCACCATCGCTTCCTCGACTGCCACGGGAACCGATTCCTGGTCGCTGAGTGCCTCCCCGGCTACGGTGCCACCTGGGCAGACCTCGAAGCCGACCTCTTCGTGATCACGCCGCGTGGATAGACGTCGACGAAGGGCGTCGCCCGGAAGACCCTCGCGAAGGAGAGGAAGCCCTGCCAGTGCCCTGGAGGGCAGGACTCCCGTTGTGCACGCCGAACAGACACGCACGGGTCCTCATGATTGCGGTCGGAAGGTGGAGGGATCATCGTGACAGGTCGCCTCGTGGTTGTCCTTGTTCTCGGCCTCACCCTCGTTGCCGCCGCTTCCTCGACAGACGTGGTTCGCCTCACCTCAGGCCGTTGCTGTGAAGCCGGCTGGTTCTCACCCGATGGCAACAGCATCCTGTACCTGCGGCACCAGACCGTCGGCGAGGGCCCTCCGGGCAGCCCCGGCCCCGTTACCGAGATCAGCGTGTGCCTGTGGGAAAAGGGCCAGAGCCGTGACCTACTCCGCATCGAGCCCGGTCGTGAGCCCTCGCGAGGCTCCGTGCGGCTTATTCAGCGCTATCCCGTAGTCCACTGGCTGGAGAGCGGCAGGTGGTTGCTGGTGGTGGAGTGGAATGACCCCGACAAGGCCGCAGGGACCCTCGTGCGCATCGCCGATGGCTGGAAGACGCGGGTCGAGCGCTCCGGCAACTGGTTCTCCGCCGACGCGAAGCTGAGCCTTGACCCCGCCACCCAGAGCCTGATCGCCCATTACCTCAGCCGCAGCCAGTTCTTCCGCGCTCCGGCCGACCTGCCAAGAGATCGCAACGGCACCTACTATGACTGGACAAGCCTCTCGCGCGACGGTCTCTGGGCTCTGGGCGAGGCCTACCGACCGAACCCCGGCGACTGCGCCTGCGGTGCGCCCTACTGGCCCCGCTCGGTAGCCCTGTGCCGCCTGTCGACGCACCGCGTGACGCTGCTCACCTCAGATGACAAGACCGCAGCCAGCCAACCCCGCTTCTCGCCGGACGCAAGCCACATCGCCTACGTGGCGCGCTATCGTCTGTCCGAGGAGGGCGATAGCGAGACCTCTGAGCCCAAGTACCAGCACCTGCGACTGCTCACCCCGGATGGGTCGGTACGCCAGCGTCTTGCCCCGGAGGCCGGGCACGTCAGCAACTTCGAGTGGCTCGACAACCGGCGGATCGTCTACACCAACAGCCAGCCGGTCAAGCCACCCGCGGCGCAGTCGAACCAGTACTGGCGAGATGCCCAGCAACTGGCCGTCGTGAACATCGCCACCGGATCGCGGACCGGCCTCACCGCCGGCGACTTCCACCATCGGTATCTCGATTGCCACGGGAATCGCTTCCTGGTCGCCGAGTCCCTCCCCGGCTACGGGCCCTGGAAGGACTGCAAGGCCGATCTGTTCGTGATCACGCCACGAGGGTAGAGACAGGCTAAGGCCTTGGCCCGCAAGGCCACGGAAACGCTGGGGCCTGGCGACGGGGTGATCTCGCACCCTCGCATCGCCAGGCCCCTTTGCATGTTCGGCCTGTCCAGACTTCCCACTGACTAGATCGGCTTACGCCTGCGGAGCCACCACAGTAGCAGCACCACCGGCACCCAGAAGATCGCCGTCGCCAGGATCCAGCCGAAGGCGCGTCCGGAGTTCTCGAGCACACGCTGCAGGAAGGCACCCGGCCCGGCGGTCTCCGTGATCGTGAGGTCGAGGACCGCAAGGTGAGTGTCCCTGCTCAGTCCCTCCAGCCGTCCCTTCTGGGCCTGGTTGTTCTGGCGCAGGTCCAGGATCTGCTGATACAGCTCCCGTCGCTTCGCGGGATCGGTCTCCTTCTCGTACTTCGCAACGAGCTCGTCCTCGCTGGCGCCTAGATCCCGGATCCCCGCGCCTCGGTTGTAGTACTCCTCAGTTCGGTCCTCGGTCTGGCCCTTCAGTTGCACCACGTGACCGAGCTCCCGCAACTGCGCCACCACACCGTCGATCTGGTCTACCGGCACCCTGGCCGTCAGGTGTCCCTCGCTACGCCCGGAGTCTTGCACAGTGAGGCTCTCATTCGCGATGAACCCGCCGGCCTTCTGGATCAGGGCCCGTGCCCGGTCGAAGGCATCCTCGACCTTCTCGGTCTCGATCCACATCTGTCGACTGATCATCTGCTGACGCTCACCTGAGGTATCGCGCCAGGGCCGTGCAGGCACCCCTTCTTCTTGGTATCCTTCCTCGGACAGGACCACACCATCGGCCCGGCGCCCACTCACCGGCGGTACGCCGGCCGGGCCCGCTGCAGTGCCCCACGCCCGCGAGACCGGACTCAGGGGCTTTTTCACTGCAGGCGACGGCGCCTCAGGTGCTTCGGCCGCATCCATGCCCGCGTGGGTACCGGCTTTGAGACCCGCCTTCGCGAATACCCCCGTCTGGGTCAGCATGCTCATCCCCACGCCCGAGACCACGACCACCAACAGCAGCCCGGCGGCGACGCTTGCATAGCGGGAGAGCTGGTGACCCCAGGTGCTTGGCGCTGTTCGCTTCTCGGCGTCACGCAGGGCACGGACGCACCGCTGCGCAAGATCCGCCGGTGGATTCTCCGTTGGGAGGTTCTCCATTACCTCGTCAAGGGGCGACTCTGAGTTGTCCCTCTTCTCCTGTTCCATCCTCCTGCGCCTCCTTTCCCAGGGACGGCTGAAGCATGACCCACAGCTTCTTGATGGCCTTGTACAGCCGCCACCGAATCGTACCCGCCTCCACACCTTCCGCCTCGGCGATCTCCACCGCAGACACTCCGGCGAAGTACCGGAGCGCAACCGTGCGACGGTAGGGCTCTGGGAGCCGACCCACTGCCTCGCAGATCACATCCGCCCTCTGACGCAGCAAGGCCAACTCCTCCACCGTCGGGTCGGCTGCAGGGAGATCGTCCTCAATCTCGCCGACCACTTCCTGTCGTCCCTGCCGGCGTCGCCAGTCTCGCTGGCAGTTCAGAGCCACACCATACAGCCACGTCTCGACCGTTGACCGTTCCTCGAAGCGATCTATGCTCTCGTAGGCGGCCACGAAGGTCTCCTGCGTGAGGTCGGCGGCTGCTTCTGGATCGGCGGTTGCCCGAAGGTGCAGGTTATACACTCGTCGGTTCTGCTCAGTGACAAGGCGGTCCCAGGCGGATCGCTCGCGCTGCTTGAGCCGCCGCACCCGACTTGCCGGTTCCACCCTTCCGAAGAGGTTCATCCGCGATCATCCCCTCCTCAAGGGCCGCTGGTGACTGGACCTGGTCATGGCGACCTCCCTGGACCTGCCCGGAGCCCGAGCCTCCCGGCCTCCGGTGCGGTTCTCTGACGTCCGGCTTCCAACCTGGCAACGCGCGTCAGTAGCTAAGTGGTCCACGCGCACCGAAACGTTGGTGGTTTTCGGAGCGACTATCGTGAAGCGCAGCTAACCCGCTGCATGCTTCCACGGCTCTCCCTTCCTCCTGTTCGCTACTGGAAGGGTCCGTCCTGCCCTGTAACGAGTGGCTAAAGCCTTTCTCCAGAGGGTATGAGTCAGGAGGGAGGAGCGTCTGCACGGCGAAGGTTTACTGTAACACAACCACCCACGGGCTCTGGAGGTGTCAGGGATGAACTCCACGCGGATGGTCTGTCTCGGTCTGTGTCTCCTCGCGGCAACCGCCCTCGCACAGGAAGCGATCTGGATTGAGGGCGAGACCCCCACTCGCTCCAAGGTCTTCAAGCACGGCTGGTACAGCAGCGTCAACAAGGAGCTCCTCTCCGGCGGGGAGTGGATCTCCAACTACAGCAACGACCCCGAGGCCTGGGCGGAGTATCGCTTCCCGGTGAAGACCGGCGGCGACTACACTCTCTGGGTGCGCTGTAACCCCATCAACACCTCCCTGGAGTACTCGCTCGACGGCGCTCCTGCAGCCGCCCTCGACCTTGCCAGCGATCCACGCGGTCGGGTCCTGATCTCTGCTACGCCCGACATTCGCGCCCTGGCCTGGTTCAAGGTCGGGCCACTGGCTCTGCCCACAGGCGAGCACTCCTTGCGCTTCACCTTCACCTCGCAGGAACGCCACCACGGAGGCATCGACTGCCTGTGCTTGGTCAACTACGCCTGGGTGCCCACGGGTCGGGGGAAACCTGCCGGGGCGAGCGAGCCGCTGGCTGCCCTGCGACCGCCGGAGCCCGCACCCACGGCGACCGGGCAGCCTGCTCGACCGGCCGCTCCCCGGGTCGCAGCACCGAGGGTCCTTTCCGGTCTGGGCTCCTTCGTGTGGATCGAGGGCGAGGACGCCGTGGCCAGCAGCTTCGTCAAGAACAGTTGGTACAGCGGCGTTCGGCGGGAACTGCTCTCCGGTGGCGACTGGCTCTCGAACTATGCCGACTCCCCGGGCGGCGCGCAGTGGCAGTTCACAATCGACGAGGCCGGCGACTACACCTGGTGGCTGCGCTGCAACCCAACGCGGTCAGCTCTCGCCTACAGCCTCGACAACGGTCCCCTCACCACGCTGGACATGACCGCCGATCCGCGGGACCGCATCAACCTGGTCGAGGCCCTCGACCACCGATTCATGGCTTGGTTCAAGCTCGGCACGGTCAAGCTGACGACGGGGCCTCACAACATCAAGATCGTGCTCTTCGGCGACCTCAAGAACAGTGGCGGCATCGACTGCCTGTGCTTCGTCAACTTCCCCTGGGCGCCCTCAGGCGTCGAGAGACCCAAAGCACCGACCCCGACACGAGTGCCTGCGCCGGAGGAGTGGTTCGCCTTCACGCCCGATGACGACAGCTACTCGGATCAGTCCATCATCGACCTGAGCAGTCTCCTGCACAAGCCTGCAGGGCGATACGGCTTCCTCCAGCGCCGGGGCAAGGACCTCGTCTTCGAGCAGCAGGGCACGCCCGTCAAGCTCTGGGGACTGTGCGCCACGATGGCCCGCACACCGCAACTCCAGGGGCAGCAGGCACGCCTGTACGCCAAGTATGGCCTCAACATGCTCCGGACGCACACCCTGGAGGCCACCATCGGCGTGCTCGTGAAGGACCCGGTGACAGGTAAGCGGGATTTGGATCCCAAGCGCCTCGACCAGTGGGACCGCTGGTTCGCCACCCTCAAGAGCCAGGGCATCTACAGCACCCTCTCCTGCTTCTACCCGCATGAGATCACGCCCGACGACGGCTGTCCGACGGAGCTGTACGAGGAGCTTCCGGCGCTCGGAAAGGGTCGCAGCAGCTCAGGGATGGTCAACTTCGTCCCGGCCCTACAGCAGGCCGAGGAGGAGTGGCTCAAGGCCTTCCTGCTGCACAAGAACCCCTACACCGGGCTGCGCTACATCGACGACCCGGCCGTCGCCGTCCTGGAGGTACACAACGAGGACTGCATCTTCTGGCACGCACCGCTGAACGACCTGGCCTCCACGCCAAGTAAGCTGCCTCGTCACAGCGCCTTGCTCAAGCGCCTGTGGATGGAGTGGCTGCAGAAGCGCTACGGGGATGATGCCAAACTGAAGGCCGCCTGGGGAACCGGCATGAAGCCCGGCGACTCCGTCAGCAACCCGGCGATGTCGATCTACGGGGCCTGGGAGATGGCGGCCGCCGGTCCGGAGCGCAACAAGGTGGTCGCGACGGCCGAGCGCAAGCGCATGGGGGACTTCATCCGATTCCTCGCCGAGACCCAGCGGGCCTACTACGAACGCCGCGAGAGCATGCTGCGCGGACTGGGCTACAAGGGTCTGACCGTCACCACAGCCTGGCGCGCCGGCGGCCCGGCAGCCGACCCGGCGAACCTGTGGTGCGATGATGCGATGGACATGATCGACCGCCACAACTACTTCGGTGGCGGCGCAGGGCGCCACTCCATCGCTCCCGGGAAGGTGGACAACGGCACACACCTGGCCCAGCCGGGTTCGGGGATTCTCGCCAGCGGGCTCTACCAGATCGAGGACAAGCCCTTCTGCATGACCGAGTGGACCCAGATGCCGCCTAACCAGTGGAAGGCCGAGTGCGCTCCGCTCATGGCCTTCTACATGATGGGCCTGCAGGGCATGGACATCTCCTGCCACTTCGCCGGTACGCGTCCGCGCATGGGCGCAGGCTGGCCCGACCTTCGGTCCTACGTCACCGAGACCCCTCACTACCTCGGCCAGTTCCCCGCCCTGGCCTTCGCGCTCTACAAGGGTCACATCACCGAAGGGCCTCTGGTTGCCGCGCGGAGGCTCAAACTCGGCGACGTGTTCCAGGGCATCGACGCCTTGAGTCAGGACTTCACCGGCGGCGGCTATGACGCCAAGGCCCTGCAGGGCAACCTCGCGACACCGCAGGAGGTGCTTGCGATTGGTCGGGTGACGGCGAAGGTCGCCGACGGTCAGGAGCCCTCCTTCGCCGTGGACGGGAGCCGCTACTGGGACAAGACCGCCCGGATCGTGCGCAGCGCTACCGGAGAGCTGACCTGGGACTACGGCAAGCGAGTCGTGACACTACGGACGCCGAAGACCCAGGCAGTCGTCGGCTTCGCCGGGGGCGCTGAGTACGACCTGCCCGGCGTCAAGGTGCAGATCAAGACGCCCTTCGTGAGCCTGTTGTTCACGCCGCTGGACGACAAGCCCCTCGCGGAGTCCGGCCACATCCTGATCACCGCCCTGGCCCGCGACCAGCAGAAGGGCGCTGAGTACAACCAGGACGGGACCGAGCTGCTCAAAACCGGTGAGCCGGTGCTGATGCTTGAGCCCGTGCAGGCCACGGTGACGCTCAAGGGAGGCCCCATCACCTCGGTGCGCGTCGTCGACCTCTACGGCGTCCCGACGAAGCAGGAGGTCCAGCGCCAGGGCAACACCTTCAGCCTTGATGGGCGGTACGCGACCTACTACTACGAGATTCTGCGGTAGTGACGCCGTGCCATGCCGGGAGACTTGAACAAGCAGACCTTCAAGTCTTGACGGTTCATCGATGACAACGTAAAGTACACAATCGTTACTGCCGCGCCCGAAACTACGGCCTTCGGGGTACAAAGGTGCTCTGCAGTTCGTCCCGCAGAGCCCTGCCCCGTCAGTGCCGGCTGAGGACCCTGGACGGGAGACCATGGCTCACCCGGGACGCATTGTCTACGCTCATCCCCCACAGACGGATGGGATTCGTTTCTTCTACATCACCTACAGTCGTCGGCGCAGCCTCTGTGAGCTGAAGATGGCGGCCGAAGAGGGCGAACCGACGGAACTGGAGATTGCCCCCCTCGACCTGATCGCCATGCTCGAAGAGGGTCGCTGCAACGGCACGGCTCTCGACGACAACATCACTCGCCGGGCACTCAAAGCGCTCCTCGATCTGGCCGAGCGTCGCGGTCTCTCCTGACGAAGCCGCTCTGCAAGCCCTTCGGTGTGCGCGTGTTCATCCTGCGTCCCGCGCAATCAGGAGCGAAGTGAGCGCCATGCCGCCGTCAGGCCCAAATCCCTTTGAGCCGCTGGAGCCGGAGGCCTTCGCGGACCCCTACCTGTGGCCGCCCGAGGCCCTGCGCTTCCTGAAGGGCGAGGGTGATTGCCTGCAGGTTCTCGGCGGCGAGGGTATGGGCAAGACCACGCTGCTGCGACTGCTCCAGCGCGAACTCGAGGCCACGGGCGTCAGGACGCAGTATGCGTGCCTCCCGGCCGTCGACACTGTCGAGCTACCCGGTGTCGAGCCCGGCGTGCTGGTCCTTCTCGATGAAGCCGACCGTCTCTCTCGGGGTGAACTCGGGGAACTGCTCAGGCACCTGCGGGAGTCCGGCGGACGCCTGGTTCTGGGAACGCACCGGTCTCTGGCGGCCCAGGTGCGTCGTGCGGGACTGACCTGTCTTGAGGTGCGGCTTCGCCCCCTGCGGCGGATAGAGGAATTGCGGGCGTTGCTCCAGACACGCCTCCGGCAGGCCGGCTGGCACCTTGACGACTGGCTGCCCGAGGCCGCGGCAAGGCGGCTGCTCGCAGCAGGTCGCGGCAACCCGCTGCGGTGTCTGCAGCTTGCCTACGAGTTGGGCGAGGAGGTTGGTAGTGGGCACCCCGTCTCCCCGGAAGATGTGCGTCGTGCCGAGTCGGCGCTCACTCGCGCTCTGAGCTGACACGCGGAGTGACTAGGAAGGGCAGCGTCAGACGATTGTCCACCCAGATCGGGATGTCCACGCGCACTCGCACACACCAATCCATCTTCACGTAGCGCCCCTCGAAGCTCACCGGACCGGAGTCCGGCAC
>JBDKVB010000124.1 GCA_039679385.1 Armatimonadia bacterium
GCGAGGGCTACCTGAAGAAGCCTCTCACCTTCCGCGATGGTTACCTGGACCTGCCGACGGAGCCTGGTCTGGGGATCGAGCTGGATGAGGAGGCGCTGGCGGACAAGATCGGGCACGACTGGACGAATCCGGAGCGCTACGATCCTGACGACGGCACCGCGCTGGACTGGTAGCTTCTCAGACCCCGGCGACCACCTCGGTGGTGCCGTCGTCAGGGAACCCAGAACCGTCTGTGCGCCGCTACCCCTTGGTGGCGGCGCACAGCTCTCTCTACCGGACTCTGACACGCAGCAATCGCGTAGGAGAGGCTTGGCGACCCACAGCTTTCCCTATCGAAGCCTGACACGCTAGGGTCGCGGGGAATACGCCCTGGCGGGCCACACCGCCCCCTTCGCGGCCAAAAAGGGACTGTGTCCCCGCGATTCAGGAGGGACTGAGTGCCCTCCGCCAGTCTGTCGCCGGGCACGGCCCTTATCTATCGAGGTCTGACACGCAACGGTCGCGGAGCAGACGCCTGGCAAGCCACACCATCCCATGTGCGACTCAAAGGGACTGCGTCCCACCCCGAGCTTCCGCGATACGGTGGACGATGTCGGTGGTGGAGACGCCCTCGATGGGGGGGATAAGAGCGATCTGGCAGCCCAGGCTGTCGGCCATCCGGCGCTCGCCCTGGTCAAGGGAGTCGAGGGTGTAGTCGCCGCCCTTGACCCAGACGTCGGGCTTGAGCTCTTCGAGGAGCCCGGTGACGCGCTGCTCGTCGAAGATGGTGATCCAGGTGACGCTCTCCAGGGCTGAGAGGATCATCGCCCGTTCGTCCTGTTTGAGGATGGGGCGGGTTGGGCCCTTGAGGGACTGGACGGAGCTATCGGAGTTGAGGGCGACGATGAGGGCGTCGCCGAGCTCGGCGGCCTGCCGCAGGTAGGTGACATGGCCGGGGTGGATGAGGTCGAAGCACCCGTTGGTGAAGGCGATCTTCTTGCCCTGGGCCTTGGCGGCCTGGACGATACGGGCGAGCTCCTCGCGAGAGCGGAGCTTGCCGCCCTTCTGGACGGAGGAGATCTCGACCTCGGCGTGCTGAACGTCGTCGGCGGTGACGATGGCGGTGCCGGAGCGTCCGACGGCGACATAGGCGGCGAGATTGGCGAGTTGTGCGGCCCGGTGGTGATCGGCGCCCGCGAGGAGAGCGACAGTGAAGGCGGCGGTGACTGTATCGCCCGCCCCGGTCACGTCGAACACTTCCCGCTCCTGGGTGGGCACGTGGATTCGTCCCTGGCGCAGGTAGAGGGTGATGCCCTTGGGGCCCCGGGTGACGGCCACGGCGTTGTTGTTGTACTCGGTAACCAGGCGGTTTCCGGCATCGTCGATGGCACTGTCCGTGTCGGGCCGAACACCGACGAGATTCCCTGCCTCACGCTCATTGGGGAGGAGCAGGTCGTAGCCGTAGGCAAATTGGGCTTGACCAAATAGGTCCCCAACGAGCAGAATGTCGTGTGCCCGCGCCGCGCGCTGGGCGGCATCGATGACGGCGGAGGTAGCGATGCCTCCTACGCTCTCAATGACGACAATGGCGTCAACAGTGGGGGCGAGCGCCTGTATGCGCGCGATGACGGCTGCCTCGGTCTCTGCCGCCGGCGCAGGGGAGCGGGGGCTATCGATGCGCAGGACCGGACGTTCGGGCATGTGAGCGTCCCGGACCGTGATGCGCGTGTGCTGATTGGTGGCGCGTCCGGCCTGCACCACGACACCGTCCGTATCGACACCGAGTTGGCGGCACAGGGCCTTCAGGGTCTCCGCGTCCGCATCATCGCCGACGACACCCACGATCTGCGCGGTTGCACCCAGGGCAGCGATGCCCGCAGCCACATTGCAGGCGACGCCCGGCGCGACCTTGCGAGATCGGGACTCAACCACAGGCACCGGCGCTTCGGGAGAGAGCCCGAGCAGTTCGCCGGATACGTAGACGTCCAGGTACAGGTCACCGATGACCAAGACTCGTTTGCTCTTTGCCGCGGCGAGCAGGGCTGACAGTTCCTGTGTTGGCTTCATCGCGTGACCTCCAGCAGTTCTGCGAGTAGTGGGGTCATTCTACCGGCCCACTCTACTCACGTCCAGTGCGACGTAAACCATACTCAGTACCGCGATGACTGCATCATGAACGAAAAGACCGCCCTGTCTCGCTCAACCACTTTCCGCGCCGTTGCCCTCGGAGTCCTTGCCGTTATCGGGTTCACCGTCGCGGGGTGCTTCTCCGTACTCCTCCGCTACGAGATCATCGGCACGGGGTACCTTCCTCGAGGCGCACTGGCTCTGCTCCTGCTGCTCGTCTTGGCGAACGCCATCCTTGGCCGCTTCGCCAAGAAGTTGCGCCTCCTGCGCAACGAGATCCTGCTGATCTTCATCATGCTCCTCGGCATGGCCATCATCCCGGGGCAGGACTTCGCACAGCACTTCTACCTCAATATCGTCGGTCTGGTCTACTACACGACGCCGGATATTGCTAGCCCGGAGCTGTACCTCGATGACCTCAACCCGGCGCTGGTCCCCAGTGTGGATCGGGAGTCTCCCGAGATCCGCTGGGCCTTTGAAGGGGCGCCTCCCGGCAAGGACTTGCCCTACCATGCCTGGATCAAGCCTCTGGCTATCTGGACCCCGTACATGTTCGCACTGTACTGGATGATGCTGTTCTTCGCCGCCATCATCTCACCTAGGTGGGAGGACGAAGAAAAGCTACTGTTCCCCTTGATGCAGGTCCCCAATGAGATGACCAACCTCAGCACGGGGTGGGTGCCTGAGCTGTTGCGGAACAAGCTGATGTGGATCTGCTTCGGCATCGTGGTGTTTCTCTACACGGTCAAGGGGTTGCACACCTACTTCCCGACGATACCCGACATCAACCTTCAGCAGACCACAAAGCAGATCGTCGCCGGCGGTCCCGGTGTGGTCTTCAACAATGTGGCCCTCCACATCTACCCCGAGATGATCGGCATAGCCTACTTGCTGACCAGCGAGGTAGGCTTCAGCATGTGGTTCTTCTACCTCCTCCGGTTGGCGGAAGACTTCACCCGGAACATGATCGGGATTCAGACGAGTTCCTACCAGTTCTTCGAGTTCCAGACGACTGGCGCGTACGTAGCCCTGGGTCTCGCCCTCCTGTGGTCGGCGCGAAGGCACATCGCTGCGGTCGTCGCCTTCGCCTTCGGGATGGGTCCGGAGCCGACGCAGATAGCCGGGGGCCGTCCGCAGCCCTACCGGATGGCCGTCTGGGGCTTCATCGTGTGCTTCAGCTTCGCTATTATCTGGGCCACGCAGGTCGGCGTCAGCTTCACCTGGGCGCTGGTTTACATCGGCCTGATGCCGCTGATCGGCCTCGTCGTCTCGCGCGTCATCTGCGAGGCCGGCATGTTCCTTTACACCTCTCCTTTCCGGCTCAACGAGTCCCTGTTCCGCATCTTCGGCACACAGCACTTCGGGCCTCAGAACCTGACGCTGATGAGCGCGATGAGTTGGGTGCAGGTTCGCGACACCGGAAGCCACTTCATGCCCCTTGCCCTACAGAGCCTCAAGCTCGGGTCGATGGCCGACCTTGACCGCAAGCACGTCCTGTGGCTCGTCATGCTCAGCACGGCGGTGGCCATTCTCACCTGTCACATCGTGTGCCCTTACGTGATCTACACCTGGGGCGTCCCCAAGCTCGGATGGTGGGAGCGCACGAGTTCCCTGGGCGCCGTGAACCGCCTGGTGTCCTTCATCCGCAACAAGAGCGAGATGCTCCCGGGCGATTGGGCGGCCCTCGGCGCCGGCGGCCTGGTCACGATGTTCCTGGTTGCCATGCGACAGCGGTTCCTCTGGTGGCCCCTCCACCCGGCCGGTTTCGTAGCCTGGTTGGGCTGGCCCATCGAGCGTTACTGGCTGTCCTTCCTCCTGGGCTGGCTGATGAAGATCGTCGTGCTGCGCTTCTGGGGCTACAAGGCCTTCGCGAAGTTGCGGCCGGCCGCCTTCGGGTTCATCCTGGGTATCTGCTTCATGCTGACCTTCTGGCTGGTATTCCACTTCTTCGTGGAAGGCCCGCCGGTGCTGATCGAGTAGCCGGCGGCATGTCGCCCGGGGCCTTGCACGAGCCTTCGCGCCCCGGAGACCGCAGCCCCTCAAGGCACACAAAAGGGGGCCACGTCCATCTGGACGTGGCCCCCTTCGCTATGCCCCGGATACTACCCGCAGAGCCTCTCAACCAGAGCGCCCTGGCGAGCAGGTCTGCCGCCTAGTGGTCGGTGACTGCGGTGGTCGCTTCCCCTACGGTGTGGTTGATGCCGTCAGCGAGGGAGCGGTATGCGCTGATGGTGCCCACGGCAATGAGCGCCAGAAGCAGGGCGTACTCCACTGCCACCGTCCCGGTCTCGTCCTTCCACAGCGTCTTGAGTGCCTTCATCGCACACCTCTCCTGTTTGCGCAACCTATCGCCATGATTGGGTGATCAAGAAGCCAAAACGACCCGGAACCCCTCAGGGGTGCCGGGCCGCTACCTTCAGCCTTGGCAATCCAGATCGCGAGGGACATGCCCTCACCACTGTTTTGCCTGATTCCACCGCGTCCCGGCAGCCGCGGCGGAATCCTCCTGATTGCTCATCCCCTGCTTCCAGCCCTCCCCATCACCATCTCACGCCTATCAGGTTACTCAGAAGGGGCTTCCCGTTCAATGGAGGTACAGTCAATGTTTCCTGAAGTCTTGCTCAAGGCAGGTACGTCAGACCATATGTGGCGCAGCGCCGGGTGCTTGCGCCGGGTGCCGTACAGACAGCCTGGGGAGGCCCTAGACCGACGGCCACTCCTCATCGAAGTAGAAGCTGTGGCGGTCGTCGCTCAGCTTGATGTCGGTGTCGAAGGTCCGACCTTCCCAGGGTACGACGTCGACGCGATCTAGTTGCCCCCGACCGTTGACGGGCTGGCGGATCCCGTCGAACTCGGGAATCACGTAGCGGTTGAACCACTGCTCCATCTGCAGCTTCAGCTCGTTCATGAGTCCCTTGCGCGCGGGATCGGAGACGAGGTTGTGGCACTCCTCGGGGTCCTCCCGTAGGTCGTAGAACTCGTTGGGACCATAGGGGTACCGGTGGATGTACTTGTGCTCCCGGGTGCGGATCATGCGCACCGGGCCGTACTCGTCATACATCACGATGGCCTCTCGCTCGGGGCAGACGCCGCCGACCAACAGGGGCGCGTAGCTGCTCCCCGGTAGCTGTTCGGCATCCGGGTTCTCATAGCCCAGGTAATCCAGCAAGGTGGGCATGAAGTCATAGTGGCAGACCATCCGCTCCTCGACGCGTCCCTGCGCAATCTGTCCCGGTCGCGAGAAGATCAGCGGCACCTTGCACGAGGTGTCGAACAGGTTCATGGGAAAAGTCCCGTTGCCCTTACCCCAGATGCCGTGGTGCCCCATGTTCATGCCGTTGTCGGAGGTGAACACGACGAGGGTGTTCTCGCGCTGACCGTGGGCCTCGAGCCAGTCGAGAATCCGCCCAATCTGGGTGTCCATGGCGGTGATGGCCGTGTAGTAGCCGTGCAGGAGTTCCTTGCGTCGCTCACCGGTCCCCTGCGGCGCTGTGTTGGCCTGCCAGGGGTGGAGCGGCAGGTCGGGCGTGGCAGTGAAGTCGCAGTCGTTGTAGGTCTCCCACACCTCAGCCGGGTGGTTGTCGCGGTCCCAGGGGCTATGGGGTGCCGTGTAGGTCACGTGCAGGTACCAGGGCTCCGGGTCGTCACCGTGGGTGTCGAGGAAGCGCAAGGCCTCGTCCGTGAAAACGTCGGTCACATAGCCCGGCTCCTTGTACAGGTTGCCGTCACGCACCGCAATCCAGCCATAGTACGGGCCGCCTCCGAAGCCGTGGGTGAACCAGTGCCCGAACCCCTTCTGTGGCGTCTGGCTGGCACCCATGTGCCACTTCCCACTCAGCGCGCACCGGTAGCCCTTCTGGGCAAGCACCTCGGTGTAGCCCAGCATCCCGGCGAGGTACTCTACCGGCCGATCATGCCCGTGTTGTCCCTCCGGGTCCTCCACATTGCCCTTGCGGAGCCAGTCGTGGACCCCGTGCTGGGAGGGCATGCGGCCCGTCAGGAAGGACGCGCGTGCCGGAGAGCAGACCGGCGAAGCGCAGAAGCAGCTCTCGAAACGGATGCCCGTCTCGGCCAGCCGGTCGAGATTCGGGGTGTGCAGGTCGGTGTTTCCGGCGCATCGCATCGCCCAGGCGCCCTGGTCGTCGCTCATGATGACCAGGACATTGGGACGGGCGGTAGAATCAGTACTCATTGACATCGCCTCCTGGGATGAGGTCGGAACTGGGCCGGCAGGACACTAACAGTGACCGGAGCTGCTCGCTAACGGCGCCGCAGGTCACCAGCCTCGACTGCGTCCTCGCCTTGCCCATGACCGGCGGGGAGGTCCTCAAACTCGAGCCTCACAACCAGCACGCTCTTGGCCCACTCGTTGACCGGGAGCCCCCGCAGGCGCAGGTACGGCTTGTGCTCTACATGGTCGCTGGGCACGAGGTCGACCGCGAAGTCCACCGGCTCGCCGGTGTTGAGCAAGGTCGCCTTGCGCGGCGTGACAGCAAGCGGCTTCAGCTTGACGGCCTCACCCACCGGGTCGCGATAGAGGTGAACGTAGACCGTGTTCCCGCGACGTGTGAGCAGCACCTCGCGGTTCGCCGCCAGACTCGAGGCCGGCTCAACCTCCTCGAAGGACTCGCGCACAGACCGGTACCATTTGCCGAGACGCTTGAGGATTGCTGCGGGCTTCTCCGCAATCCGTCCATCCGCCGTCGGCCCCACGTTGAGCAGGTAGTTGGCGTCGCGGGCGAGGTATTTGTCGAGACTGCGCTGCAGGTGCCGGTCCGTGTAGTAGTCTTCGTCGACGCGGTAGCCCCAGCTTTCGATCCCCACCGACTGGCAGGCCTCCGTGGGGCGCCCGAAGGTCAGCGGTGCATCGGCGCCCTGGTCATAGTCGCGCTCGGGGGTGCCGAAGTCGCCCTCGTCGTAGCCCCGGTTGTTGATCACTGCCTTCGGCTGCAGTTCACGAATCCTCTGGTTGATGGTCGGGTCCACGTGCTTCTCGACGTTCATGTCCCACCAGAAGCCGTGAATCTCGCCGTACTGCGTGCAGAGCTCCTCGACCTGCGCCTTCAGGTACTCAAGATACCGGGCATGGTCGGGCTCATCTCCGGGCAAAGGAACGGGAAGCTCGTGGTGTCGCCCCTGGTTCGGGTAGTTGGGATGGTGCCAGTCCGCGCAGGAGTAGTACAGGCAGAGCGGGAAGCCCCGGCGATGGCAGGCCTCGGCGAGCATCCCCACGATGTCCTTACCATAGGGTGTGTTCATCGTGTTGAAGTCGGTCTGCTTCGTGTTCCACAGGCAGAAGCCGTCGTGGTGCTTCGTAGTCAGGCACACGTACCGCATCCCGACCTCTTCAGCCAGATCAAGCCATTCGTCGGGGTTGTAGCGCACCGGATTCCATTGTGCCTGGAGCTTCTCGTACTCGCCGCGATCCACCCGACCGCGCCACTGCTCCTGCTCATGCCAGCCGTGGATGGCGTACAGGCCCCAGTGCACGAAGAGCCCGAATCGCCTCTCGAAGAACCAGTCTCTGCCGTCACCAAACCGCTTCACAGCTTCACTCTCCTCAAGGGGCCTTGCCCTGAACTCACGCGGCCCCACGGCTCACTCCTAAGGCGTCGCATAGGTCCCGCGGAACTCGTACCAGGTCAGGCAGGCCCAGTCGCCGCCGACGTTGTCCAGGGTCACCCGGTGCCGACCCGCAGGGATCGGGAACACGAACTCCCGGCAGTACTCGGGTGAGTTGCCGCCGTTCTTGCCGTCGAGGTCCGGCAAGTCTACCGTCTGGACGGTCTTCCCGTCCACTCGGAACTCCAGCTTCGCGCCCGCAGTCGCCACCGCCTGCACATACACGGCAAGCTGGGCGTCGCGGACCGCGTTGACCTCGAAGGTGGGCGGGTTGCGCAGCTCAGTGTGCAGCATCCCCTGCAGGTACCCCTCGAGTTGCTGCCCGTTCTCAATGCTCGCCTCCGCCAGCACGCGGAACTCCGAGCGCTGCGGACGTTGCCAGCGGCCCTCGACGTGGGTTCGCGCAGGATCCTTGAGGCGACCCAGGTCGGGCTGACCCTCGAACCGGAGCAGCACCAGCGAGTAGGCCTCCAGCGACGGCAGCGTCACTTCCAGGTTCTCTCCCACGAGCCGGCAGACGACCTCCCTGGAGCCCTCGAAGTCCGGCGAGACCGCCTTCGCCTCCACCGGCGCAGCACCGACCGGCACGCTGATCTTGACCTGCTCCTGCGGCCTGAGTTGTCCCTGCTGCACGTCACGGTTCACGACATGCAGCAGCAGGGAACTGCTCGCTTCGTTCCACCAGGCTGCGAGACTGAGGCCTTCGCGGTCGCCCTTGAGCGGTTCGGTGCAGAGCCACCGGCTCTTCAGGTACAGGTGGAGGTGGGACTGGTAGAAGGCGGTCTGCTGAGCAATCGTGCCCAGGGTCCCGTCACGCCCGGCGTCACAGGCGAAGGGGCCCAGCACCGGGAAGGCAAAGAACCCGCCGGCCGCGTAGATCTCGGCGCCACGGGTGCGCATCCACACAGCACGTTCATCCGCCGGTACCGCCATCCAGGGGAAGGGCGGCGTACCGAAGCCCCAGTCGTGGAACAGTACCACCGGCACGTCGCTGCCCGCAGTCTGCTGGCCACGCTGCACCAGGCCTCGCCAGCGCGGAAGTTGATTCTCGCGCAGGTCGATGTGCCCGCTATCCGTGGACCAGGCGCCCCAGACCCCAAGCACCTGCAAGTCCACATACCGAACGATGCCGTTGCCGCTGATGAGCACCTTCCGGCCGAGCGAGCGACCGTAGTCCCGTATCCGGTCCGTAAGGGCCTTCCAGGCCCGGTCATCGCGCCAGGTGCGGAACTCACGCCAGGCGCCGGCGAGTCGGTTGTTGGCCGACTGCGGCTGCGTGAGGAAGCTGTTCTTGCGCAGGTAGGCACGGTAGCTGAAGCCGGCCATCGTCCCGTCCGGGCACATCTGCGTATCCGCAAGGTCAATCCCGAACTGCTCAGCCCAGCGTGAGTCCTTCGCTGTCCAGCCTTGCGTCTGCGGGTAGACGGTCAGCAGGAAGGTGCGGAAGTCCTCCAGCGAGTGATCGTCATATCCCTCCAGGCCGCTCAGAGCCGCCGTGTTCTCGTCCATGAACAGGTAGTCTGCGCCGGCGTCGATCTGCTCCTTGCACCAGCGGAAGAGGTAGTCCAGGTAGGCTGCGCTCGACAGCGAACCATGGCGCGTGCCCGGTTGGTCCCAGGCATCGATCAGTTGCCCGTCCGGGCCGCGAGTGGCCATGTCCAGCACCTGCGCCTGGCTGAGCCCGTTCTCGTCATCGTACAGGGCGCTGCAGGTGATTCCGCCGCCGAAGAGTGCACCCAGCTTGTGGACCTGCGGCGGGATGTCCGTCCAGTTGCTCACCGCAGGCGCGTTGCGCCACTTGAACCAGCCACGAATCAGCACATCGGAGCCGACCTTGCGGGCCAGGGTTACCCCGTAGTCCGAGGCCGTGTCCTCATTGACGGTGTAGACGACGGCGTCGCGGATATCCTGCACGGGCTCCGGACGGCGCAAGGCAGTCGGAAAGTCGGGCACAGGTCGGCTCCACTCCTCCGGAATCGGCGGGGCCTGAAGCATCGTGTCACGCAGCGCTGCCTCTGACTCCTGCACGAGCGCCAGGACACGGGACTCCTGCTCAGCGGCGCTCCCTGCCGGAATCGGGGCCAGCCACGACCACCAGGTCTTGTCCGCCTGCGCCGGGACGAACCCAGCATAGAGATAGAGTGCGCTGGGAGTGTGGCGCTGCACGAAGCCGCTGGTCCCCTGCCAGGCTCCCGCGTAGTCGCTGTACACGACACCCAGGTCCATGCCGCCTTCTGCCGCCGTCACAATCAGTGCGGGCCTGCGCTGATCGAAGCGGTTCGTGGTATCACCGGTCGTGCCCCAGGGGGAGACGCCCGCGTAGGCCGGCAGGGGCTGCAGCGACGCCAGGTCACCCTGGTGAACCTCCCCGTCAGCGCTCCAGTACCGGTAGCCCGACCAGGCTGCCGGTTCCAGGGTGATCCGCGGAGGCGTCCAGACGGAGCCGGAGCCCAGTGCCCCTTCTCGCTGGCTCAGTCGTGTCCCCATCAGCATCCCCTCGTCGGTGAACACATAGTGCGCCTCCACGACCATCCCTCGCACCGGGTCAAGGGACGCCTGTCGTGCGACCAGCACTCGGTTGCCACGGGTCTCCATCGCCCAGGTGGCACGGGCATTCTCAGAGGAGAGCACCTGGCTCCCCGCAAGAATCCCGATTCCCAGGCTCGTGCCGGGCTTCGTGAGGCTGCGCCAGATGCCATCGGTGCCCTTGAGTTCATAGGTGAAGGCCAGGTAGTCGCGGCTCAGACGCGCGCGGTACTGGTCCGTCTCAAAGCTCACCCAACCGGGCTCCTCAGCGACCTTCGGAGCCGCACAGGCACCCGTCGCAAACACCAGGATCAGCGACCCGCACATCGCACGCAAGCAGGACATGACTGACCTCGCTCCCTGAGACATACCGGCTGGTCCTCCGGAGAAGCCTGCGCCCTTGAGGCAAGGGATGGCTCTCCCGACGTGGAAGTACCTGTTCGTCCTGTCCACGGGTCGGACCTGCGCCGGGAGTGCCCGGCAGCACGCCCTTCCAACCGACCCGCAGACCCGCCTGCTCCCGGAAGGATGTGCTGCCATGACGAGAACCGCTCCGTGGCTGGCTCTGCTTACCCTTGCGATCTGCCCCTATGCTCGGGCCCAGGTTCCACCGGCGCCTCCCACCTTCGCTGAAGCCTTTGAGGGTGACCTGCGTGCCTGGGAGGTCGGTGCAGAGGGCAAGTCGCCCCTCCTGCTGGTGAAAGACCGTTCCTTCACGGGTGCTCAGTGCGCCTACTCAGGCCCTCCGGGGAACATGCGGGTCAGCAAGACCACCTTCACCTTCCCGCTCGTCGGCAGGGCCGAGGTCCGCTTCTACGACGACATGGCTCCCGCAAAGCGGCAGATGGCCTCCGTTAGCGACCGTTCCAGCGAGCTGCTGGGGATTGCTTGTCAGGGAGGCGAGAGGTACCAGACCCGCCTTGGGCAGACCTACTCCGAGACTGCCGTGAAGCGTTCCCTGGGCTGGCACCTCTTCGCCTGGGACTGCGACGGGCTGCGCACCGTGGCCTCCATCGACGGCCAGGCGGTCGCCACGAACGGCCATCTGGGGCGTCTTGCCTCGATGTCGCTGGGCAGCTACTGGGACGCCAGCACGGGCTGGTACGACGATGTCCGTGTCTACACGCGTCCGCCGTCGGCCGCCACTCCCTTCTCGGAGGCCGAGGATGCCTTCGACCAGCGATCCTCTGATGGCGTTCCCGTCCGCGTGTCCACCAAGCCCGGCGCCTCGGGCCTGGTGGTGAACTACTGGGACGTCGCCGGGCAGTCGCTGGACTGGGCACTCTCCGCGCCGCAGGCCGGGGAGGCAACGCTTCTGCTCAGGTATGCGACAGCCAACCCGGACGCCGAGCGCCAGGTGCAGATCGGCGCCTACAAGGCCACGCATCGCTTCGCCGCAACCGGCGCTTACGACTCCTGGCGCTACGTCGCCATTCAGGTCCCGGTGTCTGCCGGAGTCAACGTCCTCACGCTCACCAACGTGAAGTCCGCACTGAACCTCGACTGGCTCGCCCTGGTGCCGTCGGGAGTCGACGCCCAGGCCTATGGAAGCCTCGTGGACCAGTGGGTGCGTCTGCGTCCCTGGCGAAGGGCAGCCGAGGCCCAGACGGCCGCCACTGCCCGCTCCCTGGGAATCACGCCTCCCGACACCGCTGCGACTGGCGGCGACCTTGACCTCTGGGCCGGCGCGGCAGAGCTGGAGAAGCTGGTCAGGGGCGCCGGAGAAACCCTGGCCGACACCCGGGAGCGTGTCCTATCCCTTGAGCGACCGCACCTGCAAGACACGCTCTGGGTCTGTCCGCACCGGGCCCTGGGCCCGCAGACCGAGCTGTCTCGCGAGTGTTACCGGCGGCTGATGCGCTACGTGCGCATGACCGATCCGCAGATGCGCGATTGGCCCTACCTTGAGGGCTGTCGCTACCACAAGGTCGACGGCCACCTGGAACACAGCGTGCGCCAGAACGCCACCGTCGCCTTCTGCTATGCCACCTTGCTCACCGGCAACTACGACCCGACCGTCGCCGGGGTGTCTCGCGAGCGAATTGCCGCCGACCTCTTCGCGATCCTGCGCTACCTGTCCGTCACGCACCGGGCCAACTTCCTGCCCACCGGTGACGGCTCGCCCTGGGGCGACGACTGGCAGTCCGCGCACTGGGCCTGCTACCTGGGCCATGCCGCCTGGCTGGTCTGGGACTCCCTGGACGACGACCTGAAGACCATGGTCGCCCGGGTCATCGTGCATGAGGCCGACCGTTACAACACAAGGCCGCCGGATTCCGGCGAATGGTCCGACACCAAGGCCGAGGAGAACGCCTGGAACTCCCAGGTCATCGCTCTGGCCGCCTGCATGTTCCCACGGCATCCCCGGAACGAACTCTGGCAGGAGCGGGCGAAGGTCTACATGATCAACTCCTACGTCCGTGCCTCGGATCGCACCTTGGAGCGCCTGGTCGATGGTCGCCCGGCGAAGGACCGCCTCAGCGCCGTCACCCTCCACGCCGACTTCACGCTTGAGAACCACGGCCGCGTCCATCCGGACTATCTGGCCTGCTTCGGGCTGATGCTCCGCAACGCCCTGCTGTACTGGGGAGCCGGGTTGCCGGTGCCGGAGAGCACGCTGTTCAACGTGCCCGAGTCCTACGCGGTGATGAAGCGCCTCAGTGCCACCAACGGCTCCTTCTTCTACGTCAACGGGCAGGACTGGTGGCCGCATCGCCACGACACAGTCCTCTGCGGTCCTGCTTTCCTGGGCATCCTGACCGGCGACCCGGACGGCGCCTTCCTCGAGCGTGCCGACCTGGACTTCCTCGAGCGGATGCATGCGCGGTTCACCGACGGCCGCCTCTGGAACCGCCGTGAGTTCAACTACCCCAACGCCGAAGAGGAGATGATGGCCCGCTACGCCGAGTTGGTCCTGCTGCATCGGATGGCCGGCGACGGCCCCAAGCCCTCAACCCGTGAGGAGTTCCTCGCCCACCAGTCGGGTGTCCAGATCTACGAGACCGGAGGCTTCGTCACCCACCGGACGCCGCAGAAGCTGGCCTCCTTCACCTGGGTCAACGGTGCCATGGGGCTCGTCTTCGCCTCCGACGACACCTGGCTCACGGCTCCCTCTGAGCGTGGCATGGTCGGTCGCCTCCAGTGCGAGGGCCTGCCTGACTCCACGCCGAAGGTCGAGCGCCATCAGGTCTCCCGCACCGCGGACGGTTTCGCCCTGACTGCCGAGATCGCCCGCTGTGGGGGAAAGGTCGGCCAGTCTGTGGCAGTGATCTCCCTGGGCAGCGGTCCAGTCGTCTACCTCGAGCGCCTTGTGGCCCGCGACGATGTGACGGTGACCGAGGTCGCGACCGGCACCGTGCCGATCCTCAATGAAGATGCACCCGGCATCAACCCCAACCAGCGTACCGTCTCGCTGGAGGGCTCTCAGGTGACGGTGGTCGGCTGCTCGAATCAGCCCGCTCAACTCCTGCGCTGGACCTCGCCCTGGGCCTGCATCGACAACCGCCTGGGAGTTCTGTCCTCCTCCGGCAGCCTCGGCTACCGCGACGACAACGCCTACCGTCGCTCGCGACTGGAGGAGGAGCTGATCGCCAACTACCGCAGCGAGGTCGGCACAGTGAAGGCCAAAGATGAGATCGGCCGCTTTGCGATGGCGATCCTGCCGAACTGCTCCACCGACGAGACCCGGGCACTGCCGCTGGAGCTTGCACCGACCCGGGGCGACTTGCTTGCAGCACGCCTGGGCAAGACGATCCTTGCCGCGAATCTGGGCACCGAGCCCTGCACTGGCACGGTGTTCGGCCGGACCGTCTCCCTATCGGCTGGTGAGGCCGTTGTGCTCACTCCCTAGGGTCGACAGCAAGCACGCAAGTTCTGCAGCCACATGAAGGAGATCACGCGGACCAAGGTGAATAGACCTACCTTGGAGTTCGACAGGCTCGCAGTGGCCGGTGCTGGGAGAGAACCTGGACGGCCCGCGAGGCCAAAAGTGAGGGATACACATGGCAGACGCTAAGAACCTTGGATACGACGATACCCCAATCCTGCCCGGCACGACTTGGCACGTTCACGACGGCAAGCGGCCGCAGCCGCCGATCGTCACCCCCGGCACCGAGAGCAGCCAGGAGAAGGCTGGTCTTCCGCCGTCCGATGCGGTCATCCTCTTCGACGGCTCCTGCCTCTGCGGCTGGGAGAGCAAGAACGGTGGAGAAGCGCAGTGGAAGGTCGAGAACGGCTACATGGAGGTCGTTCCCAAGACCGGCAACATCCGCACCAAGCAGCAGTTCGGCGACTGCCACCTGCACCTCGAGTGGGCTGCACCGGTCGAGGTCATCGGCGACAGTCAGGGTCGCGGCAACAGCGGCGTCTTCATGATGGGCCGCTACGAGATTCAGGTTCTCGACTGCTTCGACAACCCGACCTACCCGGACGGCACCACCGGCGGGATCTACGGCCAGTATCCGCCGCTTGCCAACGCTTGCCGCAAGCCCGGCGAGTGGAACGTCTACGACATCATCTGGGAGACCCCGCGCTGGGATGACGAGAAGCTCGTCAAGCCCGCCTACGTCACCGTCATCCTCAACGGAATCGTCCTGCATCACCGCAAGCAGCTTCGCGGCACCACCTCTCACCGCGTGCTGACCGAGTACGTCCGGCATGCGCCGACCGGTCCGCTGGAGCTCCAGGACCACACCAACCCCGTGCGGTTCCGCAACATCTGGTACCGCCCGCTCAAGGACTACGACGAGGCCTAAGCGACCTGTCGCGGCCATACCCTAGTTCTCCAGCACCCCTGCCTGCCCAGGGACTGACCTTACCCCTCCCGAAATGCAGGCAGGGGTGGCTTTGTTTGCGGCAGTTGCGGAATACGTGAAGGGCGAGGTGGAAGCGGTGGCGAACTGACCGCCTGACCTGTTGGCTGCACCCTACTGCTAAGTCTGCGGAATACGCTCAGACGTTCCCTCAGGGAGGAACTACGATGGCACTCAGAGTTGGCGTGGTTGGGATGCGTGGCATCGGCAACACCCATGCCACGGCCCACAAGAACGACGACCTGGCCGAACTCGTCGCAGTGTGCGACGTCATCAAGCAGCCGGCCGACGAGGCTGCCGAGAAGTTCGGCGTCAAAGCCTACTACAGCCTCAGCGATATGCTCGCCAATGAGGACCTCGACATCGTCGACATCACCACCGGCGGCATCGAGAACGGAAGCTGGCACTACGAGCCCGTCATGGAGGCTCTTGAGGCCGGCAAGAACGTGCTTGTGGAGAAGCCAATCTCCAACGACATCAACCTGGCGCGCGAGATGGTTGCGACCGCCACCAAGAAGGACGTCTATCTCGGCTGCAACCTCAACCACTTCTTCACCGAGCCCGCGGCGCGAGCCAAGAAGTACATGCAGGACGGCCAGATCGGCGAGTTGGTCTACTGCCTGCACAAGGTCGGCTTCAACGGTGGCGAGTTCACCTACAAGCCCAATGCCGGACAGCGCTTTGGCGGCGTGCCCTATGGCCACCTCAAGGCCTTCCTGTCTCATCCCTTCGCCTGCATGCGCCACTTCTGCGGCGACATCACCCACCTCCAGGCTTTCGTCGATCGCCCGAGTTACCGCCGCCATGCCGGTGACGCCATGCTCTCCATCGCCAGCATCCACGTGCGCTTCGCCAACGACGCCGTCGGCTACCTCATCAGCCAGCGCGGAGATGCCCCCTACGGTCTCGGTGGATGGTGGAGCCTGGAGGTCGCAGGCACTCGCGGCACCTTCTGCATCGAGAACTGTGTCGAGAAGCTGACCTACTGGCCCGCTCCCGATCCCAGCAATCCCGCTGCCGCTCCTGCGTCCCTGGGCTATGCAGCCGGTGCCGAGGTTCTCAACACAGGCGTCACCGATTTCGGCGCCACCTTCCCGAACCGCATCCACGCGTACCTCGAAGACGTCACCAACGGCGTGCCGAAGGAACGGATCCGGGCTTCCGGCCGCGATGCCCTGGCGACGCTGGAGTACACCTGGGCGGTCATGGAGTCCTACGAGCAGGGCGGCATTATGCTCCGGCCGCATCCGCTGCCCCCGCTCAAGGGCGTCCCGGGCGAGTAGGGCGATAGCCCTCGCTTCTGAACAACCCGCAAAGGGCGACCACTGCCTCCCGTCACTTCAGGGGCCGCCCTTTGCCTCGTTTGCCATGACACACCAAAACCCATCGGAGGCTCTCCGACCATGGCCCGTAAGCGCCACCCCAATCTGATCTTCTTCGGCATTGACTCGCTGCGCGCCGACCACATGAGCTGCTACAACTACCCCCGGCTGACCACTCCGCACATCGACCGGTTCGCGCAGGGCGCAACTCTCTTCGAGAACTACTTCAGCCCCAACATCCCGACCACCAGCGGCTATGCCGCGATGCTCACCGGCATGGACCTGTTCACCTCGCAGGTCGTCGCCCTCCGTCACAAGGGGCCGATGCGCGAAGAGGTCAAGACCCTCGCCGAGATACTGCGCGAGGCCGGCTACACCACCACTTCCGTTGGCTACCAGGGCAACCCCTCGGCTCGCGGCTTCGACAACTACCTCAACTTCTCCGGCTGGGGAAGCTGGAACACCGGGCGCAGCCCCAAGGCCGAGAACCTCAACGCCGTAGCGATCCCCGAACTCGATCGCCTCGCGTCCCAGAAGAAGCCCTTCCTGCTCTTCCTGCGCCACATGGACCCGCATGCGCCGTACCTTCCGCCGGCTCCCTACGAGCGCGCCTTCTACCACGGCAAGGAGTGCGATCCCGACAACCACTCCATGGACCCGGTCATGTCCTTCAAGCCCTTCTGCGACTTCTTCGCAAGCTGGATGCCGCCGGGCATCTCCGACAAAGACTACATGATCGCCCAGTACGACGGCGCAGTGGCCTACATGGATGCCTGCATCCAGACGCTCTTCAACGCCCTGGAGCAGCGCGGGCTCCTCGAAGACTCCATCGTGGTCATCACCTCCGACCACGGCGAGACCCTCTATGATCACGAGTGCTGGTTCGATCACCATGGCACCTACGATAACGTGCTGCACGTGCCACTGATCCTGCGCTACCCGGGCAAGGTCCCTGCGGGGCAGCGCCTCAAGGGCTTTGGCCGCCACTTCGACCTCGTGCCGACGCTGCTGGAGCTTGCCGAGATCGACAGCGGCATCGACTTCGACGGTCTCAGCCTGATGCCGATGGTACGCGGCGAGGTCGCCTCGAATCCCAGCGAGATGTACATCACCGAGTGCACCTGGATGCGCAAGCACGGGTGGCGCACCCCGGAGTGGAAGCTCATCGTCGCCCTGGAGCCCGACTTCCACTTCAAGCCGTCTGTCGAGCTGTACAACCTCGTCGAGGACCCCGGCGAGAACAACAACCTGGCCGAGGCATGCCCCGAGGTCGTCAAGATGCTCATGGGTCGCATGAAGGCCCACATCGCGAAGCGCGAAGCCGAGACCGGCCTCAAGGACCCCATCAAGCATCAGGGCGACTGGCACGGTCACAAGGGCGTCGGTGCCTTCAAGACCTCGCAGCAGGCCTATGACACCCTGCACATCGGCGACCCGGCCCAGGCTGCGAAGCTGCAGGCCGAGGCGCGCAAGTAACCGCGCGGACCCTGTGCCGCGCCATGACAACAGGGGAGGAAGGACCGATGAAACTCGGAGTCAATTCCGTGCTCTTCGGCGGCTACCCGATGGAAGCCGCCTTCAAGTACACCGCAATGTCCGGCTATGACGGGATCGAGCTCTCCGCCATCGACGGCATGAGCCAGCATCTCGTCCTCGATGAAAACTGGCGCTCCCTCGTGCCCGAGATCAAGCGACTGGCAGGCGAGTATGGCCTTGAGTTGATGGCCATGGAGCAGCCCTCGCAGGACCCGGCGAAGATGGAGCTCGCCTTCCAGGCCGCCGTCGAGATCGGCATCCCCGTGATCAACTGCGGCCCCGGCGGCAAGTCCGATGACGACTCCACCTGGCAGCCCGTGGTCGACTCCCTGGGCAGCCTGGCAGACATGGCCGGTCGCTACGGGGTAACCCTCTGCGTGAAGGCCCATGTGGGCGCCGCCATCTACAACACGCCTACGACCCTGCGCCTGATGGAGGCCGTGACCTCGTCGTCGCTGGGTATCGACATGGATCCCTCGCACATCCATCGAGCCGGTGAGAACCCGGTCGAGGCCATCGCCGCCGTCATCTCGCGGGTCAAGCACGTCCACATCCGCGACTGCAAGGGTCGCGAGCGTGGTCCCGGCAAGCCCGAGCTCCAGGCCAATGGCCGTGGCGATATCGACCTCGTCGGCTATGTCCGTGTGCTGCATGAGAACGGCTACGACGGTGCCCTCGACCTTGAGATCATCGGGGCCAAGGAATACGCGCTGGAGCAGTGCTGCGTGATCGCCGCCGAGTCGCGCGGTCACATGCAGGCTTGCCTCCAGGCCTGCGGCGCTCGCTAGCCAGGCCGTCCCAACCTCACCCCGAAAGCAACAGGCCGGCCCCTGAAGGGTCGGCCTGTTCGTTACCTCATGACCTTGCCGTCTCAGAGCATACCGACGCGGCGCAGGAAGGCCTCGGTCTGGTTCATCGACTCCTCAAAGTCCTGCTGGGTGTACAGCAGATAGCCGTGAAGGCCTCCCGGCTTCACCACCAGCTCGCACTGGTTCCCCGCCTTCACCATCGCCTCCTGAAAGGCCTGGGCGCCCTTGAAGGGGCAGACCGTATCCCCGGTTCCGTGGAAGACGATCGTGGGGGGAAGCCCCGGACGCACTCGGTGCAGTGGCGAGATCTCACGCCAGTGCTCGCCGCACTTCGCGTTGCCGTAGCCCTCCGTCGAGCAGTCGATGACCGGGTAGTACAGCACCAGCGCGTTCGGCGCACACGAGACGGTCGTGTCCTCACCCTCCTCGTCCAGCCCATCGAAGAGGCCTGTCCCGGCTGCCACATGACCTCCTGCAGAGTCGCCTGCGGCGACGATCCGCCGAGGATCGATTGCCAGCTCCCCTGCATGGGCGCGTAGGTAGCGCAGGGCCGACCGCCCGTCCTTCACGCACTCGAAGGGAGTGGTGCCCTTCGGCTTGCCAATCACCCGGTACTCGGGGCAGACCGCGATCATGCCCAGCTTCGCCATATGATCGGCGAAGGCGTAGAGCTTCCGTGGCTCACCAC
>JBDKVB010000125.1 GCA_039679385.1 Armatimonadia bacterium
CACTTGCGGAGATCGGCGGCCGTCCAGTGCCTGGGGAAACCTGGGGCCTCAATGTCGGACGCGAGCGCAAGGGTGCAGAGCCGGAGGTCAGCTCCTGGGCTCCCTCGTCGGGGTTCTCCGACCCGGCCAAGCTCGGCGAGATGCACTTCGCCGCACCTGCAGGGCCGGTTGGCCTCGAGATACTCTCCCGCGGCGGCGCCGGTGAGCAGTTCAGGGACACCGGCCACAATGTCTTCCGCGTCGCTGCCACGAACCAGGGCCGGCAGCCCGTCACAGTCCGGCTCCGAGTTGAGACAGGCGGGAAGGAGATCGGTGCGACCGCTGCAGAGGTGCCGGCGGGCAAGACGACCAGCCTGAGCGCACCCTATGAGGTGCCCGCCGGAGCAAAGGGTCAGGTCAGCTTCGCTGCGACCGTCGGCGACCAACCTCTCTACGCTTCCGACCTTGACCTGCTGGCCGCCGAGACCAGACAGCCGAGGACCTGGGTCGTTGACAAGCCGCTGTTCAAGGAGCTACTCAGTAACGAACCGCCCGGTCTCGCGCGTGACGGCGTGCTGATGTGGAGCCACACTCTCAACCTCTCGCTGATGCGCGAGACCGCACGCCGGTTTGCCGTGCGCTATGTCGCCGACGAGACCTTCCGTGACTATGGAACTCATGGTCTCATTGTCATCGGCGGCCAGGTTGCCGGTGACCGTGTCGAACCCTTCAAGCGCTACGACATCAAGATGGCGGGCTACACGAGGGCGCTTCCGCCGGGCGTTCCCTGGGCGCTGGATCCGCGCGCGATCGACGACTACATCAGCGGCATAGAGACGCTGCTTACGGAACCGCACCCACACCTGTGGGGGATCTACACCGGGGACGAGCTGGACGAGATCGCGATGGGGCAAGGCGTCGACCTGATGGCGGCGCCGCCGAAGGACTACCCCTACCTCGCGCAGGCGGAGGAAGAGGTTCGCCAGAAGTACGGCGGCGGCAAGTGGGGAATCCCGCAGGGACCCGAGGACAAGAACCCGTACCGATGGATCGCCTATCAGCGCTGGGCGGCGTCGAGGATGCGGGACCGATACCAACGTCTGCACGACGCCGTCCAGCGCCTCGACCCGAAGGTGCACCTCGTCAGCACCGATCCGGTCGGCGGTGTCCATGGTCGGGAGTTCAGCAGTCAGGCGCCCTACTTCGACATCTTCACCCACCAGTATCTGCCGCGGCAGTCGCGCTGGCGTCAGTATTTGGGGCTCCTCACCAAGGTCCTCGTCGACCTGACCGGCAAGGAGGTCTGGCCCTGCGCTCACATCGAGAACTACGGCTTCGCCACTCGTCCGGAAGAGGCCGTGGAGGAGCTCAGCCAGGTCTTCCGCAACGGTGGTCACGGCCTGCACCTGTACATGCCGGACGTCTCGAACAGCAAGAAGCTCGTGGGCGACACCCGGGTGACGATGTTCGGTTCACCCCGGCGGCATCACACGGTCATGAACGTCATTGACCTGATCCGGCAGATGCCGCGTCCGAAGTACCCCGATTACCGCCGCACAGCGGTGCTCTACAACGACGACTCGCTGCAGAGCGATTTCCGCGACGGCCGCACGCACTGGTATCTCACCGAGGCCTGCTACACCTTCCTGGGACCGATTGCGGGCTCCTGGTTCCAGTTCATCGACCCCGGGCAGGTCCTGACGTGGCCGTCGCTGCGGGACCGGTTCGATGTCCTTTACGTGCCCACAGCCCGTTACCAGCGGCCGGAAGTGGTGGACAAGCTCAAGGAGTTCGTCCGCGCCGGTGGCACGCTGGTCTGCGGCGATCCGCAGGCTTTCGAGACAGACACGGTCGGCAACGACACCACGGCCTCGCGGAGCGAGCTGTTCGGAGTGCAGGTGGGAGACAAGCTCCAGGTCAAGACGATGACGGTCGCCGTCGACGACCACCGGTACACGCTGGAGGTCCCGACGACAGCCTTCTCGCTCAAGCCGAGCGACGAGACGCAGGTCCTGGGACGCTTCGAGGACAGCTCTCCTGCTATCACCCGCCACACCTTCGGTCAGGGCGCAGCGATCCTGTTTGCTGCGAACCCCTTCCAGTTCAAGGCGAACGAGGACCCGGCCTGGCAGGAGTTCTTCACTAGCTGGGTCCGCTCCTTCGGTGCGCCGGTCGGCCTGGATATCTGGCGCTTCCGTTTGCCCGACAGTGTGATCTGGCAGGAGCCCGCGGCTGAGGGTTACTGCCTGACCGGCAACAAGGTGCTGTGGCAGGAGGAGACGCCCCGGTTCCCGCGCAACCTCGACACAGGGGCGACATACAGCTACTCGCTGGCGCCCGACGCCATGGCCGATGCTGCGGTCAGCGAGGTTGCGGTCACCAAGGGCAAGCTGACCGACCGTCGCGCCTCCATTCTGGCCGAGAAGAGCAAGCCGGAGAACTACGCGCCGTACAAGCTGCCTGCGAGCGCCTGGATGGTGAGCTTCAAGCGCACCGACCCGGTGAGCATCACCTTCGACCTCAAGCAGGCCTGGCGATTGCGGTGCGCGAAGCTGTGGGTCAGCGACAGCCTGCCGGTCACGACGGCGGAAGTCAGCGCCGACGGCAGGATCTGGACACCGGCGGGGCAGGCCGCCGCCCTTGAGGCCGGGGCAGACATATACGACGTGACCCTCGACCTCAAAGCGCCGACGACCGCACGCTACCTGCGACTGAGCTTCGCCGCACGATCCGCCGGGCAAGCGATGACGATTGTCGAGGCCGAAGTGTGGGGCGATACACCCTAAGGCGCCTGCTGTAGACCCGTGGAATCACGTGACGCCGCAGTGCGAACTCCCCGACTTCGGGAAGCCGCCTGCGGCGTCTTTCGTAGATAGCGGTGCAGGACCGAGCCTCAGTGCCCCAGTACCAGCGCTTGCGCTTCGCCGGGCTCCAGTTGCACCGCCACGGTTGTACCGGCGGCCACCTTGCTGCCGCTGTAGAACTCCTCGCCGCTTCCCCACTCCACGGGCAGCGGGACCTTGAGGCTCACGGGCTTGCTGGTCGGGTTCATCAGCAAGACCAGCGTCGCTGTCCCGTGCTGCAAGGCCTCGACCTGTGCGGGATCCAGACCCGGCAGGGACAGGTGCTTGCCCTGCACGAAGAGGTCCTCATACTTCGCCACCAGGCGCGTGGCCTCACCCATCGCGATCCAGCTTCTGCCATCCATCTCGGTGCGCTCGTAGACGAGCACACCGCCGGTGCTATCGAGGGCCGTGCGCAGCAACCAGGCCTTCGTTAGTGCGGTGACCGGGGTCAGGACGTCTCGCTCGTAGGGAGTGAGGAGCGCACCGCAGACGAGTGGGATGCCCTTCAGCGCCTCACGGGTTGCAGCGACCGCCTCGACCGGCCTCCCGTAGCCGCATCCCGCGTGATCGCAGCCCTTCTCCTCGCCCACATAGCGCCATTCGACGCCGTAGCGCTCGGCATTGTCGGGCGTTGCATAGCCGCTGTAGACGCTGAACCGGGTGTCCGGCGACAGCTCGTGGATGGTCCGATGGAAGGCGCCGAAGAGCTTCGCCACACGGTGGGCCATGAAGTCCACCCACTGGTCGCGGTACTGTCGGCTAAGGAGGTCGGCGTCGAGCTTCTGCCCCTCAGGGAGCTTCGCGAAGTCGCGGAAGGCCTTCAGGCACCGGTCGCAGTAGCAGGAATGCGGTCCGGCGAAGGGCCCGTACTCGTAGTCATAGTCGAGGGTGCTGGGCCGGATGGTCTCGATCCTCTCACGCAGGCAGTCACGGACCGCACCCCAGCCCTCGCCGAGAAGCATGGTGGTACACATCAGGGAGTCGCTGGGTTTGCCCTGCCCATTGATCAACCGCTGCTCCGGGTGCTCGGCAAGGTAGGGTCCCAGGTTCAGGTTCCAGGACTCGAAGTTGACGCCGATGGTATGCCGTAGGCCGAAGCGAGGGGCGTTGTCCGAGGTCCAGCGGTCACCGGAAACCAGGTCATTGAACCCGGCGGCGCGGGCGCAGTCCATGACCTGCTCGCGCATCGCCAGGTTGTCCATGTTCGACAGCCAGCCGCCCCAGAGCTGCCAGGTCAGGGTCTTGCACTGAGCGCCCTTCACCTGCGGCAGGACTCGCACCTTGATCGTCTGCGGGGCCTCGAGGACGCTGCCACCGTTGGCGCGAGACCAGTACACGAACTGCGCGTCTGCGGGGACGTTGTCCTGGGTGACGCGCACGAAGGCCTGGAACTCCGACATGATGTAGTGTCGTCCCGTCAGGATCGGCTGGTCGGCGGCGATCTTCGCGACTCTCATCCGCTTGCCCAGGACGGTCTGCTCGCCAAGGTCGGTGGTGGTCCATCTGGGGATGCCCGGGCGGACGCCGTAGAAGCCGGTGCTGCCCAGAACCTCAAACCCCGGCGGCACCGCGAGGAAGCTCTCCCACTGATCGAGCTTGCGTCCGGGGAGGCCCTCAATGCGGAAGGCAAGGTGCTGGGTTACGCCCTGGGCCAGATAGTAGACCGGCTCAGGCGTCGGCCACACCCGCGTCTTCTCGTACAGCAAGGTGCAGCGCAGAACCGTCGGCTTGTCCCTGCTGCCCACGACCGGCCCAAGCAGCGTGTCGTCGCCGATCTTCGGTGCTCGTACCCAGGCCCCGTCGTCAAGAGTTGGGTCGAGGGCCTTCGGTGTATCCGCCGGAGCCATGACCCAGTCGGAGGCATCGAAGCGCCACTCACCGATCTGTCCCTGGAGGGCCGCAGTACCCTTCTGCAGACGCAGAGCCAACACGTTGCTTCCCTTCTCCAGTGCGGCCTCGATCTTGGCGCCGGAGGTGGCTGTGCCCTGCGCAAGAGGCTGACCGTTGAGGAAGAGCTCGTAGGGACCGTCGCAGGAGAGGGTGAGGTTGGCGAGGGAGGACTTGATGCCCTGAGGCAGCACCGGGGTCAGATACAAGGGCTGCAGGCTGGCGGCATCCAGGACGCCGTAGGCCATCTGCACCTCCCCCTCTCGTGGGAGGTCGAAGGAGTCGCCGTAGACGTGGCTCATGCCCCCGGCGGCTCTGATCTCGGTGAAGCTCAGGACGCGCGCCTTCGGGTCGGTGCTCGCAGGCGGCAGCGCATTGCCCTTCGCCTTGAGCGTCGCCGGCGGCTGGAGTTGCAGCGACGGAACGCTCTCAGCGAACACCAGCGTTCCCAGCTCCGCCGGGTCATGCACTCCCTTGTTCGTGAGATTCCAGGCGCTTTGCTCCTTGCGTCCTTTGGCCGACCGGGCGAAGCTAACACGCCACTGGTCGCCGGGCTTCGGCTTGCCGCCGAGGTCGCTCCAGGGGATGGACAGCTCGACCCACCAGCGCCTCTCCTCGATCTGCGCGCGAGCTGTGGCCTGCGAGTTCCAGGTCACGTCGCGGGAAGCCCATAGGTCCGGCTCGCTGCAGCGTGCGTCGGTGATGGTGCCCAGCGCGTTGACCGAGAAGTCGTAGACACTTGTCGAGCCCGCGGGCTGTAGCAGCAGCATTACGCAGTCGTCGGCATAGAGGTCACCATCGCGCTGCGTGACCTTCGCGAGGAACTCATGGCGACGCTGCTGGGCGGTGTCGAGGAGCGGCTCGGGGCAATCAAAGCGCAGCTTGAGGCACTGGTCGTCATAGGCGATCCGTACCTGCGTCGGAGCTTGCGCCGGGCTCTTGGCGCCGACCGCGACGAAGCCGTCGATCGTGGTTGCGGTCGCGAGATCGCCCTGTCCGACTGCCACCAGCGGACGTCGCCCGAGCAACTGTGGCGCTGCCGCTAGCTGCTCCGGTGTGAGGTCGGGCGTCGTGCTGACGACGATGCTGTCCAGACAGACCGCTCCGCGAGCGCCGGGGCCGCGATTGGAGCAGAGACTGAAGCGGTCGCCCAGCTCGCCCGGGGATACGGCGTCGAAGGTCAGCCACTCCCAGTCGGTCGTCTGCGTGGGCTTCGCGGTGCGCACAGCCTGGGTGTTGCCGCCCTGGGAGGTGGTGAGGCGCCAGGTGTCCTTCTCGTCGCCACTGCGGACGCGGCAGGCGACTCGAACCGGCCTGCTGGTGCGCGGGCAAGGGAGGTCGGCTGCAACCACGTACTGCTCGGAGCGGATCAGGCTCCCTTCGAGGGCTTGCGGATCAGCAGCGACGGTCTTCCCGTTGGGTGCGAAGTCCTCCGCTTCCAGCCGCCAGGGGCCGACCTCGACATCGGAGGTCTCAGGCGGCGCAGCCAGACTCACCCGGACATCATCGACCTCGAACACTGCCCCGGGCTGCACGTCGCGAGTGATGAAGTAGATGCCCAGCGACTTGTCGGTGGCCATCAGGGCCTTGGACAGGGACACCTCCTGCCACTGGTCGGTCAGGGTCTTGGTGGTCGGGGAGTACAGCCAGCCGTTGTTGGAGATCAGGCAGAGCCACACTTCCCCCTTGCCGCGCACGGAGGTGGTGACGGTGGCGAGACGCGCCCCGGTCAGACCGATGGCGGTGATCGCGAAGCCTTCCAGTTTCTTTTGGCCGGGCAGGACGCCTCGCAGGTACCACTGTCCCGAGGCGGCCTGACCCTGGAGACGCTCGATCTTGAGGTCCTCGGGCGCCTTGTAGTAGGAGTAGGCGCCGCCGGCGCCGGTCTCGAAGTCCTCGCGGAAGGTCTGCGCCAGACAGGGGCTCACCAGAAGCAGGGATAGCAGCAGGCAGGCGGGAACTCTCATTTCTCGTCTCCTTGGTGTCTTTGCGGGCGGGTGATTCGCGCCTCGCAGGAGCCACTGTGTCCGACAGTCAGTCGCCGACCACTACGCGCCAAAGTGAGGAACAGAATGCTTACGACCCTGGCCGAGGTTGCGCTCAGGAACGGTGCGACGATGACGATCCGGCTCTGTGAACCTCCCGAGGAGGACTGCGCCCGAAGACTCCTGCACTTCCTGCGCCACAAGGACGACGACAGCTCCCGCGGCATCCGCCAGCGCGTCCTGGGCCAGTATACCGAGCACTCGGTGGACCGCTACTTCGTTGGTGAAGTGGAAGGCCGCCTTGTCGGCCAGATCTGGTATGGGCTGCCGCGAGTCGACGACGGACGCACCTGGTATGTCGGGAACTTCGGCCACGTCTACACAGATCCCGACTGGCGCGGGCAGGGCATCGCCCACGAGCTGACTCGGGTAGTCGTCGACCACTTCAAGGCCGATCCCCTGGGGAGTTGCCTGCTGTGCTCAGCGAGTGAGCAGTCCGGGCGCATCTACCGCAGATTCGGGTTCGAGTTCATCCCGCCGACGGCCAACTCGGGCGCGATGGCGCTCCTCAAGCCCTCCGTGGCTCCGAGCTTCGCGGCCCTTGACGAGCAGTACTTCGCCCCGGGTCTGCCGGTGACGGTGCGGCTCGGCCACATCGGCGACCGACACGACCTCGACCGCATGCTGGACTTCTCCGCCCCCTGGATCGAGGCCCGCAAGAGCTGGCATCTCACCGGGCTCTCCCGGTGGACTCCCACCTTCATCTCGGCGCTGCACCACGTCGAGGATGGTCGCGGTCTGATGACGGTGCTGCAGACCAACTCAGGCAGCCTGGTGGGCTATGCCTTCGTACTGAGCCTGGGCTCCCGCTACGAGACGGGTGTGAAGACCTTCGACCTGGTGGTCCACCCGCACTACCTGATGGAGGGCCAGGGGCTCGCAACCGAGACCCTGCGACTGGCTCACGAAGCAGGCATGAGCGGCATCCACGCCACCGTCGCGGCGTGTGACCAGGACAAGCTGAGCCTGCTACGGTCCGCCGGGTTCACGGAGCAGTACCGCTTCGCCGACGCCTTCGTCCTCGACGAGGAGCGCCACAACGTGCTGCTCCTGAGGGCAGAAGGCTGAGGGGCAACGGACAACTACTTGCTGAGAAGGGCGCCGGTAAGGTCACGGCGCCCTTCTTGATTCAGAGTGCTCGGCAAGGGCTACCAGTTGGTCAGGAACCCGAAGGCGCGGTCAGTGAAGCCCGGCAAACCCTCGTGGCCGAAGTCGGGGTAGATGACGACTTCCTTCGGCGACGTGATCTTGTTGAAGGCCGCGAACTGAGTGGAGGGCGGGCAAACGGTGTCCATCAGGCCGGTGCCCATCAGCACCTCGGCACGGATTCGCGGGGCCAGGTACTGGCAGTCGATGTAGCCGAGGCGGGTGAAGATCTCGTCCTCGCGGGCGTGGGTCGGGTCAAACATCCGCATGAAGGTCCGCAGTTCGTCGTAGGCGGCCTTCGCCAGGTCCATCTCCCACACGCGCAGATAGTCGCACAGGAAGGGGAAGGACGGGATGGCCTTGCGGATGCGCGGTTCGAGGGAAGCACAGGCCAGCGTGAGGCCGCCGCCTTGGGAGCCGCCGATCGCGCAGACGCGGTCCGCATCGACTTCGGGAAGGTCCATGGCGATCCCTGCGAGCTGCGCGGTGTCGAGGTAGATGTGGCGGAAGAGGAGGTTCGCGGGGTCGTCATCGAGGCCGCGGATGATGTGCCCGTGGAGGGTGTTGCCCGTCACGCCGCCCTTGTCCTCGGACTTGCCTGCCTGTCCCCGGCAGTCCAGCGCGACGATGGAGTAGCCCATCGCGACGTAGCTGAGCTTGTCGTGCCAGTCGCCGGAACTGCCGCTGTAGCCGTGGAACATGACGACCGCGGGGTGAGGTGCTGTCACCTGCGCAGGTCGCAGGTACTTGGCGTGAATCCGCGCTCCGCGGACTCCGGTGAACCACAGGTCGAAGCACTCGGCACCCGGGACCTGGAACTCGGCCGGCTCCAGCGCGACCTGGGGGTCCACGGCGTGCATCTCGCGCAGGGCCTCCTCCCAGTACTCGTCGAAGTCGTCCGGGCGCGGGTTGCGACCCTGGTAGCTGCGCAGTTGCTCCAGTGGCATATCAATGAGTGGCATGAGTGAGTCTCCCGTTCAGTTGATGTTCGGCGGTCGGCAGGTTCGGCATATAGGCCATGGCGACCTGCCCGAGTCGTGAAGGTGGCGGTTCACCCTCGGCGAACCTTGTGCCCGATGTCCTGGGGTCGCGCGCAACACTTGCTGCGCTCTGAGGGAGGAAAGAGATGACCCGGTACTCCGCAAGGCTGTCCTTGACCCCTGCGCTCCTCGTTCTACTACTTGCGCTGCCCCTGGGAGGGACCGCTCAGATGAGCACCGACAGCCTCACGCACCTCGTTCCCGGACCGGTTGGGCCTCAGAATCCGCGCAACAGTGAAGGAGCCATCGTTCAGCTACGGGACGGTAAGCTGCTCCTCGGATGGACTGAGTTTTACGCGGGCAGCGGGGCCGACCACGGTCCGGCGAAGCTGGTCGGACGAGTCTCCGAGGACGGTGGCATGACCTGGGGCGACAAGTACACGCTCGTCGAGAACGACGGCGGCTGCAACGTCATGGAGGTCAACTTCCTGCGTCTGCGCAGCGGCGCGCTTGCGCTGTTCTACTGCCAGAAGAACAGCGAGAGCACCGACTGCCGCGTCATGATGCGGACCTCAAGCGACGAAGGCCGCACTTTCGGCCCGGCGAAGCAGCTCTCCCCCGCCGGCAAGTACACCGGTCTCACCAACGGACGCTCGCTTCGTCTGGCCTCGGGCAGGATACTGTTGGAGGCCTGGGAAGGCGGCGACAGCTACTGCTGCCTCTCCGACGATGACGGGCAGACCTGGCGAGACGGCGGTCGCGTGAAGCCGGAGGGCGGTCCCTGCTTCGAGCCCGCCTGTGTCGAGCTCAAGGACGGCAGAGTCCCAATGCTCATGCGCACGGGACTGGGCGGTCAGTTTGCGAGCCTGTCGAGCGACGGTGGCGAAACCTGGAGCAAGCCCGAGCTCACGGACCTGCGCGGCACGGCTGCTCCCGTGGCCATCAGCCGCATCCCGACCACCGGCGATCTGGTAGCGGTGTGGAACCACGACGTGGACAAGCCTACGCGCCGGAATCCGCTGACCTGCGCCATCTCGAAGGACGAGGGGAAGACCTGGGGCCACCTCCGGCAGCTAGAGGACCGCGCTGATGACCGCTGGGCCTACCCGGCGATCACCTGGGTCGGGCAGAGCGCGTACATCACCTACTTCAACTACTCCGGCGGCCTGTCCCTGCAGCTCAAGATCGTGCCCGCTTCCTGGTTCTACGAGTAGGCGGCGGAGCTAGCCACGGCGCAGGCCTAACTGAACTCCTCGTAGGCCTCGAACAGGGCGAGAGCGTTCTCCAGCGGCGTGTCGGGCTGGAGGTTGTGGGCGGTGCAGATGATGTAGCCGCCCTCGGTCCCCGCTGCCTCGATCTGATGGCGCACGTGTTCGCGGACCTCCTGCGGCGTGCCGTAGGGCATCACCTGCTGGATGTCGATGCCGCCCTGGAAGCACAGATCCCGACCGTAGTTGCGGCGCAGTCGCCCCAGGTCCATCCCGGCGGCCTGCGGCTGTAGGGACTGGAGGATATCCAGGCCACAGTCGATGAAGTCGGGGATGAGGTCCACCATGCTTCCACAGGTATGGTGCCTGACCTTGAGCCCGTAGCGATGGGCCAACTCGATGAAGGCGGCAAAGCCCGGCTTGAGGAACCGCCGCCAGGTCTGCGGGCTCATCATGAGGCCCTGCTGGGTGCCGAAGTCGTCACCGGTCATGAGGATGTCGAGAGCATCGCCGGCTGCCTCGAAGACCCTCCGGTTGTACTCCAGGAAGTACTCCACGATGTGCGCGATGATCGCCTCGGTGACCTCGGGGTTGGTCGCCAGATCGAGGTAGGTCTGCTCCATGCCGCGCAGGTACATCATGGGCTTGAGCTGCGCGGTCCGGTCGAGGCGGTCGCCGACGCTGACCACGGCATAGCCCTCGTAGGCCGCGCACTGGCTCCGCACCTGGGAGTAATCCCACCAGTCGGGACTCGGCCAACGGTTGTAGCTGTCCACGTCGGCGGCGGTGCAAGCCGAGGCCAGAGGCGGCTCCACGACATGCTGGTAGGTCCAGGTGTACCCGGTGCCCGTGATGGTCTTGGGCAGCCGCCGGACGCCCCAGAGGTCCTCCACGCTGCCGTCCGGATGGCGGCGGAAGGTCTGTCCTACGCAGGCCGGGCCTTCGACGGTGCGCAGGTCAAAGCCAAAGTGCTGCAGGAGGCTCTCGCGATCCGGAAGGTTGAGGTGCTGCAGCAGTCGCTCGGTAACCTCCCCGGTCGCCCAGTAGTCCCGCGGCAGACGGTCGGGCCGTTGATGCGATAGAGCTGTCAGGACGCGCTCACGATGGTTCATGGGTGATCCTCCAGGCTGGATGCAAAACCTCTTCGCCGGTGCGCCAACTGTTCCCTCTCCCGAGGCCGCTCCCGCGGTTTCGGTCAGCCCAACCCGACAGAAGAGGGGAGGTGCCTGCCGAGAGGAGAGGAAGGCACCCTTGCCTTGCGCACCCGACAACAGCCGCGTGGAGGTCCTCCGGCATGCACTGCCACACCTGGCCCCTGGTCACCGCGATCTGCTGCCTGCTCGCCTTGTTCACAACCGTGGTCCTCGAAGCAGCGCCCTGCACCCTCTACAAGCCGCGCAATCTTGAGATTGCACGCGCCAACGTCGCCAAGTACCAGTGGGCGCGTGACCTCCTCGCAAGCTGGGAGAAGTCGGCGTCCTTCGCCCTGTCGAAGGACCGCGAGTTCTTCCGTGGGATGGTCTCCGACCTCACTCCCTGGTCGACCTACGGTCAGGTGTGCCCGGCCTGCGTCGGCGAGAAGTGCTCGATGGGCGAGTCCGGCGTCTGGCGCTGGAGTGTGTCAGACCCCGAGAAGCTGCGCTGCCGCTACTGCGGGGCGGAGTTCCCCAACCCCAAGTACCCCGAGACGGGAGTGCTGGAGTGTCCGCAGAGCGGCCAGACCTTCACCTACTACATCAATGACGCGCAGCGTGCGCACCCGGAGGAGGACCTGGGCAAGCACGCCTACCTGTGGGCGGGTCGCCCGGTACAGGTGAGCTTCACCGGCCTGCTACGGACCTACAAGCTCTCCTGGGTGCTCGGCCAGGTTCCACGGCTTGCACAGGTCTACGCACTGACGGGCGACGCACGCTACGCCCAACGTGTGGCCTGGATCCTTGAGCGCGTGGCCGAGGTGTTCCCCAAGTACCTGTACCACAGCTACGGTGGGTGCTTCGCCGACTGTGATCCGGCCGAGGCAGCGCGCGAAATGGGGCTGCACCCGGCGGCCGGGGAGTTTGCAGCCGGGGTGATTCGGCATCCTGCCGCCATCATGCGCGACCGGAACAAGGATGGCTTCGGCGATCTTGATGCCGGGTTCTGGGGCGCTGGACGACTCAGTACGGGCGCCGGCGGTGAGGGAAGCACGCTGCTGAACGCCGTGGTCGCCTACGACCTCACCAAGGATGCCACTGACCCAGAGGGCAGGCCGGTCTACTCGGAGGAGATGAAGCAGCGCATCTGCGACAACCTGCTGCTGGCCGGTTGCGCCGACATGGAGAACTACAAGGACATCAACAACAAGTGTGGTCCAGGACGCGCGCTCAGCGGCGCCGTCGGCATCCTCTTTGGTCAGCCGGAACGGGTGCGCCGAGCCCTGGAGGGCTTTGAGAGCCTCCTGGGAGAGTGCTTCCACTTCGACGGATTCTGCAAGGAGTCGCCCTCCTACTCCAGCATGCACCTGGGACTGATGGAGGAGATCCCGGACCTGCTGGCAGGCTACTCCGACCCGGCGGGGTACATCGCTGCGGACGGAAAGCGTTTCGACAACTTCGACCCCTTCACCCACATCCCGCGCTATCGTCTGGCGCTGGAGAGCATGGTGCGCATGCTGCGGCCTGATCTCAAGTTTCCGGTCATCGGCGACACCCATTCAGGAAGCGCCACCAGTCCGCACTATGTCGAGATCCTCGCCGCGGTCTACGGCGCCCAGTATGCTGGCCTGCTACAGACCCTTCAGGGCAAGCCTCTGGACCAGATGGGCAGCGAGTACGCGCTGTGGCATCGCGACCCCGACCTCAAAGCGCCGGAGGGCGCCCCTGACCTCGGTCTGCGTACTGAATACTATCCAGGCTGGCAAGTGGGCGTGATGCGGGCAGGCAACGACGCCTCGCAGACCTCCTTCTACTTCAACGGCTACTGCGCCCACGGTCACCGCCACTCTGACACGTTAGGGATCGTGTACCACGCCTTCAACCAGGAGCTGGCCTCGGACCGTGGCTACATCTGGGATGACCCGCGGAACTCCTGGACCAGGAGCACCCTGGCGCACAATCTGGTGACGGTGGATGGAGAGAACCAGAGGGGTGCCGGCCGTCACTCGACCCTGGAGCTGTTCGCGGCCACACCGGGCCTTGAGATCATGCAGGCATCTGCCGACGCCTATGACCAGTGCTCGCAGTACCGGCGCACCTGCGCTCTGATCCGCGTGCCCGACGGCGGGAACTACGTGGTCGACTTCTTCCGCGTGGACGGCGGCAAGCAGCACCAGTACGGCCTGAATTGCAACGGGAGCTTTGTCGGCCTGACGGGCGCAGAAGTGCAGCCTCGCGAGGGCAAGAGGTCGTGGCTGACGAACCTGCGGGCTGCGGACAACCCGCCGGAGTCGTGGCAGGCCACCTGGCAGGACGGTGCTGCGAAGCTCCGGCTCTTCATGGCCGGGCCGACTGACCGCCTCTGGGTGACCGACGCTCCCGGCTGGCGCAGCAACAAGGGCGACCAGCTCCACGCGCCACCTATCACGGAGGTGCTCGCGGAGCGCTCCGCCAAGGACAAGCTGAGCAGTGTCTTCGCGGCCGTGCTGTGCCCCTACAAGACGGAGACGCCTCCGGTGACAGCAGTGCGACGGATTGCTGCTGAGCCGGCTGCCGAGGGCGCCGTCTGCCTCGCGGTCGAGGTCGGTGACCGCACCGACTACGTGATCTCTGCACTGGACGACGAGCCGCACACCTACGGCCCGGTGCGCATGGCAGGACGTTTCGGGATCGTCTCCGTCGATCGCACGGGCAAGCCCTTGCGGGCGTATCTGCTGAGCGGCACGGACCTGTCCTGCGGCGAGATGCGCCTTCACCTGGATGCTCCACGCACGGTCCGCAAGATCGTGAAGGTGGAAGGTTCGACCCTCGAGCTTGACGCGGCACTCCCGGCCGAGGTCGCCAAGTCGGGCGTCTACCTGCTCACCGGCGACACGGGCTTCGAGATTGCCGCCCTGGAGGGGAACCGGCTCACCGTCCGCGACTACCCCTTCGAGGGCGGGGAGGAGATCGTCGTGCCTGGCGCGGTGTGGACCGGCATGGAGTGACCGCGACAGGTCCTCGCGGCAGGCCCCAGGGAGGGGCTGCCCGCAGCGAGGGCGAAATCCTCGAACAGAGCTTGACCGCCGTTGCTTGCCCACGTAGGCAGCGGCACGGCGATAGGAAGATAACGACGCGCTTCGAAGCAGGAGGCTCCTCATGAAGGTTCTCGTCATCGGCGGCACGGGACACATCGGCAGTTACCTGGTGCCGCGACTGGTCAACGCCGGGCACGAGGTCTCGGTGGTCGCGCGCACCCCAACTCCCCAGCACACCGACGCACGACTGGCCTGGGGACAGGTCCAGTGGATTCAGGCCGACCGGCGCGCTGAGGAGAAGGCTGGTGTGTGGGCCGAGCGAATGACGGGCCTCGAAGCAGAGGTCGTCATCGACCTCATCTGCTACACACCCGAGCAGAGCGCGATCATGGTCAAGGCTTTCGAAGGCCGCGTGCAGCACTTCCTGCACTGCGGCACGATCTGGGCCTACGGCGCACCTCGTCGCCGCCCCTATCAGGAGAGCGACCCGCGCTGCCCGATCACCGACTATGGCATCAACAAGGCAGCCGTCGAGGCCGACCTGCTCAACCGCTACCGGACCACCGGGTTCCCCGTGACCATCATCCACCCGGGGCACATCTCCGGGCGCAAGTGGTTGCCGGTCGATCCGCAGGGCACCCGCAACGGTGTCGGCGTGTACGAGAAGCTCGCTCGTGGCGAGGTCGTGTACCTGCCGCAGTACGGCCATGAGACGCTCCACCATGTCCACGCCGACGACCTGGCTCAGCTCTTCGAGGCCGCGATGATCCGGCGCCAGGTCTGCCTGGGTGAGTCCTTCAGCGGCGTCGCCCCCTGGGCGCTGTCGCTGGTGGGGTGCTGCGAGTTCGTGGCCGGGCTCTTCGGCCGTAGAGCCAACATCGTCCTCGCGACCTACGAGGAGATGGAGACGATCCTGGGTGCCGAGCCCTGGGCAACCACCAGAGATCACCTCCTGCACTCGCCCTGCTGTAGCATCGAGAAGGCACAGCGCCTGCTGGGCTATGCACCTCGGTACACGACCGAGCAGATCTTCACCGAATCGATCGAGTACCTGCTGGAGACCGGTGCCCTGGTTATCTGAGCGCAGGGCCAGAGCTCGCAGTCAGCGAAGTGGCAAGGCATGGTGCCAGAACCTGAGGGCGACGGTGCCGTCACGCCCGGTGTGCGGACAGCGGTCACTTTCCGGGCAGCAGCGATAGGGGTAATCGCCAGCGCGCTGATCGGCATGGCGTACCCCTACGCCGAGTTCGTGATTCGCGGCACGCGGCCCTCGAACACGGCTTTGCCCTTCGGCGCCATCGTGTTCTTCTTTGCGGTAGTGGCCGGGCTGAACCCGCTGATTGCCAGGTTGCGACGGCGACTGGTTCTCACCCGCGGAGAGCTGACCGTCATCTTCGTGATGATCCTTGTCGCCTCCGCCGTGCCGACCTGGGGACTGGTCGGCCAGCTGTTGCCCATCCTGGCGGGCGCCAGCTACTTCGCCTCCCCGGAGAACCGCTGGGGCGATCTCATCCTTCCGCAGGTACCGTCCTGGGTCGCCCCGACCGACGACGTGGTATGCAAGCACTGCTACGAGGGTCTGCCTCCCGGTCAGCTCATCCCCTGGGGCGCCTGGGCGGTGCCGCTGGCTGCCTGGGCGGTCTTTGTGGCGTCGCTTTACGCGACGACCCTTGGCCTGATGCTCCTGGTGCGCCGGCGCTGGATCGTGCAGGAGCGCCTGGTCTTCCCGCTGATGCGTCTTCCCCTGGAGCTGATTGGGGCCGAGGCCGGGCCTTCGCTGTGGCCGGAGCTGTTCCGCAGCCGGGCCATGTGGTTGGGGTTTCTGCTAACACTCCTCCCCACAAGCCTGGTGGCCCTGAACCACTACTTCCCAGCCGTGCCGCTGCTGAAGCTGCGCAACGAGGTGTACTTGCCGCTCGACCGCGAGCGCGTTCTGTTGCGACTCTGGCTCAACCCGTCCGTGGTGTCCTTCAACTACCTGCTTAGTTCGGACCTGGCCTTCAGCCTGTGGTTCTTCGCGCTGGTCACCGCGGTACAGACCCCGCTGTGGCGCCTGTGGGGGATCAGTCTGGGAGCAGCGGAGATCTACGGGGCAGGCAACCCGGCCATCTCCTGCCAGGCCTTCGGGGCCATGGCAATGCTCGTTGCAGCGGGGCTGTATCAGGCCCGGCACGAGGTCGCTCGTACCCTTCGTGCTGCCTTCCAGGGCGGCGAGTACGCGGGCGAGCCCTGCGACGCTCGGGTTGTGGTTGGCTGTCTGGTGGGCGGACTTGGCGGGATGCTGATCTGGTTGCGACTGGCCGGGCTGGAGTGGGTGCCCGGCATCGTCTTTCTGGCCTCGGCTTTCACGACCTTTCTGGCCCTGACGCGCGCCACGGTTCAGGGCGGAGTTCCCGTCTCGCGTGCTGCGCAGATACCACAGTACTTCGTCTCCAGCGCCCTCGGCGGGAGGAACCTCAACGCTGCGAGCACCGTGGCGCTTGGCTACACCTTCGTCTGGGCGGCGGACATCCGCGTCATCATGATGCCCTTCGTCTCGCACAGCCTGAAGCTGTGGGACGGCCTCGACAACCCGCGCGGATTCCTACCGGTCGTCTCCACAGCCATCGCAGTCCCGGCGGCGGTCAGTGCGACCTATATCCTGCGGGCGGCCTATGTGCACAGTGGCCTGCGCCTCGGCGGATGGCTCTTCGGGGGCTGCCCGAAGGCGGCCTTCACCTACGTCGCACAGCAACTCAACAGTCCGGCGGAGCCGAGTGTCGGACGCTGGCTGTGGATGGGTGCCGGGGCTGTGGTCATGCGGGCGCTGACAGTTTTGCACACGAGCCTGGCCTGGTGGCCTCTGCATCCCCTGGGCTTCGCCATTGCTCCGACTCAGCCGGTGCAGGACCTCTGGTTTTCGGGGCTAGGGGGCTGGCTGGCGAAGGTGGTCGTGATGCGCTATGCCGGATTCCGTGGCTACACGACCGGCGTGCACTTCTTCATGGGCGCGATCCTGGGGCAGTTCCTGGGGTCAGGTGCGTGGCTGGTGATCGACGCCCTCACAGGCTCAACCGGCAACATGCTCTACGTGTACTGAAGTGGACCGAAAGCTCGACAAAGGGGGCTCTCCCATGCGTGCCGTTCTGCTGACCGCCGTGCTGCTGATCTCGCTCTTCACGGGAGCCGTGACCATGGCTGCGACCCTGGCTGCCGAAGGTATGATGCTGGAGGTTGACGACCAACTGCGGGTGACGGGACTGGAGGTGAGCGGAGCACGCCTGCCCATGCAGGCTGCGCCGATGGTGAGTCTGGCACCCGTCGAGACGGGGCAGTATGTGGACGCCACCGTGACGGGTGGCACCGCCCAGGCGGGGGTGAACCTGAACTTCGTGGCCGCACAGGCTCAGGGGACGCTGACCATCAGCCCGAAGGGCCCGGCGCTGCACTTTGCTTTTGACCTGAAGGGCGCGGATCTTCCGGCCCGAGGGATGCTGCTGCGCTTCGCCTTCCCGGTTGATGCCACGGGCTGGCAGTGGTACTCCGACATGCAGACCAGCAGCCCCATCCAGGCGGGCAAGCTGTATGAGAATGTGGTGCCGCTGCGAGCCTACGCCGACCTGCCGGAATGGAAGGACAAGCCGGCGCTCCGCATGGGCTACTCGAACCGCAACTTCTGCACCGTCATCGCCGGGCCGCAGGCGCTGTGCCTGTCGGTGCCGCTGGATCGTCCCTGCATCTTCCGCACAGACTATGACGCGACCGGCAAGCGGCTCGAGATCCTGTATGACTTCGCGCTGTCGCCGGATACCCGGCAACCCAATCAGGCTAGCTTCGCTTTCGACCTGTACCCCTGTGACCCGCAGTGGGGCATGCGTAGTGCCCTCGCGCGGTACTACGAGATGTACCCCGAGATGTTCAAGGTGTACGTGCCGCAGCAGGGGCAGTGGATGGCCTTCAACCGGCTGTCGGAGATCGACAACGCCAACGAGTTCTGGTTCGGCCTCCAGGAGGGTGCGCCCGAGCCGGAGTACGACGACAAGATCGACGTGATGTCGACGATCTACTACACCCACGCCGGAATGCCCGCGAATCTGCCGGCACCCTATGACCCCGAGAAGGACCCGCTGCCGCCCTACGAGGACCAGGTAGCTGCGGTCAACCAGGCCTTCCAGAGGACGACCGGGCAAGCCGGCCTGTACGACCGTGTGGGGACGCGCAAGCCCGACGGGCGGCTGGCGGTAGAGAAGTGGTCGGTGTATGGGCACCTCCTGGCGCAGTTCAACCTCGACCCCGAACTGCCCTGGGGTGACTACCTGATCCGCAACACGATCACCCGTACCGAGAGCATCAAGAGGACTCGCAACGGCGACCTCGACGGCTTCTACTACGACGGCCTGTCCGCCGGGTTGAACTACAACACCCAGCATTTCAAGACCCATGACGCGCCGGTGTTGTGGGACCCGGTGAACAAGAAGCCCTACCTCAACAACTTCTTCTCCTCCGTGGAGTTCGCCCGAGGCACAGCGGAGTTGCTGCGCCCACGCGGCCAGATCACGATGATGAACGGCGCCCTCGGCGACAGCTTCTACGTCTGCCCGTGGCTGGATGTCCTCGGCGCCGAGACCGGGCTCATCATCCCCCGGGAGAGCTTCAACTATATCCGCACGGTCATCCACCACAAGCCCTTCATGACACTGCTGAAGGGGAACTACGAGAAGAGCATCGCCCGGCCGCAGATGGAGCTGTTCATGAAGCGCTGCCTGGCCTACGGCGTCTTCCCCGGCTTCTTCGACTGGCCGCCGAGTGGCCTCGGCCCCGGTGGGCAGTACTGGAATCACCCGCGCTACTACGAGCGCGACCGCGACCTGTTCCGTAGGTATGAGCCGCTCTGCCGCAGTCTGGCCCTGGCGGGATGGGAGCCCGTGACCTTCGCCCGGAGCTCAGATCCAGGGGTCTATGTGGAGCGTTTTGGTCCCGACCAGAACGGCGTCGCCTGGCTGACTCTGCTGAACGAGGAGGCGAAGCCACACTCGACGACGCTCACGATTGACGCCGCCGGTCTGGGACTTGATGCGAAGGCCATCAGGGCACGTGACCTGGTGTCGGGCAAGGCGCTGCCGCTGCAGAGTCAGGGCAAGGGGCTCGTGGCGAGTCTTGAGGTGCCCCCTGACGGAGTGCTGGCGATCCAGTTGGCGACTCCTGCGGCGACGGCGAAGTGGCATCTGGATCAGAGTCTGGAGCTCCTCGACCGCGGAACCAAGATGCGACAGGCGGATGCCGGAAAGGGTCCCCAGGCAGTGCACTGGCGCCCTCTCAGTCAGGGCTATGACCGGGAGATCGTGGACGGGAAGACCAACCTGGTGTTCAAGGCCGGCGGCCGCAGCCTCGGTGCCCGGCAGTGGGCCATGCTGTTCCAGAGTGCGCCGGGGGCAGTGAAGCTCCAGGCACGCGTGGCGGCCGACAAGCTGGCGGCCAACGGTGACGCCAAGATTCGCTGCCGTCTCGCCTGGGTCACTCCGAGCTATACGCACTACGAGACCCAGGACTTCGCGCTTCCAGACGGCACCTATGACTGGAAGGACGTAGAGTTCGAGATCAACTCACCGCAGGCCCTGCGCTCCATTGAGGTCACGCCCCTGATCGGCTCGAAGGCGACCGGGACGATCAAGCTCGCGCGACTGTCGCTCAGTGACGCAAGCCGCGAGTACCTCATTGACCCGGAGTTCACCCAGTGGTACGAGCCGCTTCCGACGGCGATGCTGCCGCAGATCGACCAGGGCATCGGAGCCCTGCGTCAGGCTCTCCTCAGCCTGGGCCAGCAGACCGACCAACTCAGCGCCAAGAGTGCCCGCGATGCGCTGGCCAGCCTTTCGAAGACGAGTGCCGAACTGCGTCGCAGCATCCTGACCCAGAAGGCCGAGAACGGTTGCCGCCGAGTTCTGCGTGACCTGCAAAGCCTGCAGGAGCATGTGGACCAGGTAACGCTGGCCTCCTACAATCTGTCAGCACCGTCCGTTGAGGGTCCCGTGGCAGCGGCGCCCGGCGACGTGGTGACGCTGAAGGTTGTTGCCCCTGAAGTGGCCGCCACACCCATGCGAGTTGAGCTGGCTTCGGACACGCTGAAGGTCAATCCGAGCGCCACAGGCGGCACCGTCACCATCCCCGCAACCGCGCAGCCCGGCGACAGCTTCACGGTGTCCGGCCGGTTGTACCTGGGGCAGCCCGGGCAGGAGATCAGCGTCAGCTTCGCACATAACCTGACCGTGCAGGCGCCGCTGGAGCTCACCCTCAAGAGCGAGGGGATGGATCCGCAGACCGGGGCAGCACGTCTGCGGGCGACCGTGCGGAACAACCGCGTGCGGCCCGTGACGGCCCAGCTGCAGATGGCCGCACCAGCGGGATGGGAAGCCGAGGCACCCGCGGCACTGGAGATTGCAGCCGGTGGTGAAGCTACGCGCGACCTGCGCCTCACACCCACTGGTGCCACGGCAGCGGGGTCGCTGGAGGTGACCGCCTCGGTCACGGCGGGCAAGGACCTCGCACAGGCCCGACAGGTCCTGCTCTACATTCCGCCGGAGGCCAACCTGCTGCGCAATCCCAGCTTCGAGAGCAAGCTTCAGAACTGGAGCGCCACAGGGGTCTCTGTGACGGTTGACGAGGAGGACGCACGCAGCGGCAAGGCGTCGCTGCTCATCACCAACGCGGCACGCTCCGATAGCCAGGTATCGCAGACCGTGACTCTCAACCAGAAGATGCCGTGCCCGATTCTGCTTCAGGCTTCCTCGAAGTCGGAGAGCGTCGAGGGCACGCCCGGGAAGGGCTACTCGCTCTACGTCGACATCTACTACATGGACGGCACGCCGCTGTACGGCACCACCTTCGACTTCAAGACGGGGACGACCGACTGGCAGCTTGGGGAGCTGTACATCGAGCCGACGAAGCCCATCCGCAACGTCAACGTCTACCTGCTCCTGCGCGGCAAGAGCGGCAAGGCGCGGTTCGACGACATTGCGCTCATGGAGGACCCGCGGCGCAAGGGCAACGTGGCCCGACAAGCCAAGGTGACCGTGGACAGCAGCTTCAACGGCTATGACGCGAGCCCGATCAACGACGGGGTCATCAGCGCCGAGGGACTGCACTGGACGAAGGAAGCCTGGGCCTCCGCCGACGACGGCAAAGAGCACTTCGTGGAGGTGCAGTTCCCCGCGCCGGTCACGGTCGGTCGCGCGATGATCTACTGGTCGCTGGATGCGGGAGTGCCCCGAACCTCGCAGGAAGTGCGGCTCCAGGCCTGGCGAGAGGGAGCCTGGCAGGCGCTCAGCACCGCTCGCTCAACGCGACCGACACCGCAGACGGAGATCAAGCTCGACCAGCCGGTGACGGCGGATCGCTTCCGCCTACTGCAGCCGGCCGGACAGGGACCGCTGAACCGCACCGGTCTGATGTGGGTGCGAGAGCTCGAGCTGATGGAGAAGTAGCCCGGCGCCTGTGCAAGACGGTTTAGCCAAAGGCAGCAAAGAGCGCCGTCCCCAGGTCCGGGAACGGCGCTCTTGTTTGTAGTGTGGTCTGTTGCGGCTGCCTCAGCGGGGCGTTGCGGCGGTTACCGAGAGGATCTGTGCGCCGACTTCCAGCAGCGCCGGAGCAGGCTCGAAGCTGATCTCCCGGATCTCGTCTTCCGGACGTGGGTTCTGCCACTCCCGCACCAGGTACCGGAGCGGCGGCTGATCTACAAGCCACACCGGGCCCTCCGTGTACTGCGGCAGGGCGTCGACGGAGGGAGCCAGTATCTCGCGGCCATAGCGCACCGGAATCCGCTCTGGCGCACCGGCTGCGTAGCGAACCATCCACTCGCCCATCGGCGTGCCGTTGGAGCTCGTGGCCTGCGTCGCCATTGCGAGGAAAAGGGTGCTGCAGCGTGCCCCGACCGGGTAGACGATCCGGCGCCCGGCCATCACAGCGCTGAGATCGGCGCGGTCGCCTCCCCTGTCCACCAGCAGACGCACCGCATCGCCCACCTTGAGGGTCCGCAGGGCTGTAGCCTTGGTTCCGGTCTCGCCCTGATGAGCAGACAGGACATACCCGTCCGCCGGGATCGCGGAGTTGCCGACAGCGACTGTGCTGACCTTGCCCTCGCGGACAACCACCTCAACGCCGAAGGCATTGGTGCCTGTGGTGCCCTCACCGTACCCGGGATGATAGAGCACGAGCTGATCGACGTCGCGGGCGGTGTCCTGGCCGTCGAGGTAGAGCGCTTGGCCGTCGGGGAGCCCGACCATCAGACGCGTCGGAGCCGAGCCACCCAGCCAGTTGTTTTCGGCATCGAAGACGGCCACGGCATCGCCGACGCGGAGATTCTGCACACGGCGGCTCTTAGCGCCGCTCGGACCTGAGTGCGCGGACAGAACGAAGCCACCTGCCGGGATCGCGTTGTCGGGTGTCCCATAGCCCGCAACCGACAGCACCTTGCCGCTGGCGCTTACGCTCACCTCGACTCCGTAGATGTTCGTCCCTGTGTGGTCACGCGGCGCAGCGTAGAGGATGAGCTGGTCCTCGCCACGTGCGGTGTTGACGCCGTCCAGGGCTACCGTCGCGCCGCCGGGGAATCGCACGCCGGCTGCCTTGGACACGTCGCGCAAGGCCTTGCTCACTTCCGGCAAGGGGTCCAGTTGCACCGGATTGCCTGTGGGTAGCGGGACGCCGTAGTGTTGCTCAAGGTCTTTGTTCGGCCACGAGATCTGCTTCGGGCCGGTCGGCGACAAGAGCAGTGCTTCCTTGCCCGGGAAGTCCAGGCTGTGTCGGCGCCAGAGGACCGCGCTGGTCGCCCGCTGCACCGCTGCGGAGAGGGTCGGCTCAGGTGCGACGGTCTCCGGGGCCGCCGAGGCATTCCACACTGCCTGAGCATAGAGCCCGGTGACCGGGCTGTACCGGGCCGAGGCGAAGCACCCCGGAGGTCCCGACCACAGCGTTCCCATCACGGGAACCTGACGAGCATGGGCATAGCGGGTCAGCGAGAAGGGCGACTGCCAGGGACTCGCCCACACCGCAAAGCCCTGGTCGCGCAGGTAGTCCAGCGCGGGATAGGAGTCCAGCGGATTGTAGAACCAGTAGTCCAGCACCACGTCTCGGGGGATCGAGGCGAGTGCGCCCGCGGTGTTCTGTGGTGGTCCACCGTTGGCCGGGCCGACCGGCGCACCGAGCTTCTCGCGCAGGTTCGGAGCGATGAGCATGTCGTGCCAAATGACCGTCTTCACGCCGCGCGCCTTGAGGAAGTCGTTGACCCGCTGGATATGGCGCGTTAGCAGGCCGGTCACGTCGGCTCCCTCGCCGGAGAGCCACTTGGACAGCTCCCAGGCCTCGTCCATCCCGCAGTGGAAATACTCAACCGGTCCGTAGACTTCGAGCATCTCCGACAGGATCGGGTAGACGAAGCGCTCGTAGGCCTCATCACTGCGCAGGTCGATGCCGCCGTGCTGGGTGTAGGGCGGCTTCTGGTAGGCGCGCTCCAGGTGGCCCAGCATGTTCAGGTAGGCGATGGGCTTGAGGCCCAAACTGCGCCCGTACTCGATGATCTCCCGGGCCTGGGCCTTGCTGAAGCGCCCGCCCTTCGCGATCGTGGGGTCGAAGTCCAGAACAACCTGCGGGCCGAACTCCAGCGCGACGTAGGTGACATGCTGCCGCGCCAGGACCTCAAGGTTGCGCTTGAACTCCTCGGCGCTCGGCGTCCAGGCTCCCTGGATCATGAAGGCCCGGAAGGCGGTGTCGGGCCAGTCGCGTATCTTCGGGACGTCCGCCTCATAGCCCTCCGGCGTGCGACGCGCCTGACCGAGCAACGCAGCGAGGGTATGCACGGCCCAGAACATCCCCTGCTCATCATGAGCACGGAGCGAGACACTGCTGCCCGTAGGCTCGAGGGCATACTCCTCCGCGCGCGTTAACACGGAGGGTGCCAGTTCGAGCCGGACGACGGTGCCCCCGGTAGCATCTGGGGACGCTGCACCAAAGAGCGCGGCAAGCTCTCGACGGAGCAGATCAGCCGGTGCGGCCAACTCCGCCGGAGCCTGTATCTGCACCGGCAGATGGAGAACGGTGACTGGGGCAAGCTCTGCCTGCCGCGGTTGCGGACAGAGCAATGAAAGGGCCAGCGTCAGGGCGGCCAGGGTCATGGCGAGTCCTCCTTGAGATGTGTGTTGGGCTTCTTCGACCTGTTCGCAGGCACCTGGGCTTGCGCTACTCCCAGGTGTAGACGTGCACCCCGTAGGGCGCGAAGGAATCCGTGAAGCCGCGGTCGTCCGCGGTGATTCGTCGGGACTCCTGCGGCAGCGAGACCTGCTTGCCCGCGGCGCAGGAGAAGCGAGCCGTCACGGCAGCCTTCGAGGAGTTCGCGGCGAGCAGGTACCACTTGCCCTGATGCTGTTTGAGCAGGATGCTAAGGCTCGGGTTGCCGAGAGCGTCCTGCGCGGGGCCTTCGGTCACCTCAGGTGCGGGTGGCTGAGCGCAGGGCGGTGCGGCCAGCACATCGTGCAGCTTCGACAGCTCACCGGCCAGCGCGCAGATGTTGCCCCAGACCTCCGGGTTGTCGGTCACTCCATGGTTCTGTCCCCAGCCGCCGTAGGTGTACCAGGTGATGCCGTTGGCACCGTGGATGATGGACAGGTAGCTCATCGCCCAGAGCTCGTCGCGGGTCGGGAACCGCGGCCAGCCCCAGCCCTGGAAGTACTGGACGATGGCCCAGATCGTGCGCTGTCGGGTTCCGGCCCGATCCAGGTCCCTGCACACCGTCTTCACGTCCGCGATGATCTGCGGCACACCCCGGTCGGTGTCGTCGCGGATCGGATACAGCTCGGGAAGGAAGCCGTCGGTCGAGTTCACGAAGGCCGCATAGCGCGATCCCGAGGCCGTACCCACCCCATCTGCCTGCACCGTTGGGTGGGCCGGGTCAACGTCGTGGATCGCCTCGCTCAGGTTGCGCAGGTCGTCGGCGCCGACGTGCGAGGCGGTGTCATCGGCCAGGTACCAGGACAGCAGGGCGGGCTGGCTCTCCTCGCGGCAGACATCCCACAACACTGTCTCGGGGTCGAGGCAGTTCGCCCCTGCGCCCGAGGAGATGTACAGCTTGATGCCGTTGCGGGCCGCGGCTGCCAGGAACTCGGAGAAGTCGGCCCCGCGTGTGTTCGTGTAGGTGTGGGCCAGGTTGAACCCGGCAGCTTTGAGGTCGGAGAAGGCCTTGTCGAAGCTGTCGTTGTTGAAGGGCTTCTTCCACACGGCATAGAGGCCAATCGGGAAGAAGGGCTTGCCGTCGACCAGCGTCATCCCGTCCTCGCGGACCGTGACGACGTTGCGGGTCAGCGGCTCACGCACCAGCAGATACCAGTCGCGTGAGAGCACGTTGCCGGCGAAGTCCGCCACCCGCAGACTCAGCCGGTGCAGGTTCGGCCGGTCGTCAGGCCGGACAGGACGCGGCCCGACCAACTGCACCCCAGAGATGTCAAGGAAGGCGCCGTCGAAGAGGTTCGGGGTGTCGAAGCCAAAGCGAATCTGCGCAGTCAAGGCCCCCGGGGGCGCAGTGAACTCATAGCTGTCCTGGTGCCACTGGGGATTCGCCGCGCCGAAGTCGAAGACAGTGCGAGTGCCCACCGGAGCGCCCGCCGCGTCAAACCAGGTGACGCCGCCACTGTAGCCACCGGTCCCGGCCATGGCACCCGTCAAGTCCTGCGAGTGCCGCGACCAGTAGCTGATCCGGTACTTCGCCCCGGGTTCCACGCTGAGCGACGGACACGCAAGTGAGAAGGCCGTGTCGACCTCTCCGGCCTCGCGGGTGATGTGGTAGTAGGGCAACCCCTGCGGCATTCCGCCCTCTGCCCTCTCGATCGTCAGGTTCCCAGCGTGGTTGCCGACGCGCCACTCAGAGGAACCCGGATCGACCGGGGGCGTCGTCAGTGGCTCCTGCGGACGGTAGGTGTACTTGCCGTCAGCCCAGGTGAGCTGTGAGGTGATGTCTGCGCCGTCGAGCCGCAGCACCATCGAGGTGCGGTCGTAGCCGGTCTCGTCGGCCAGGCGGAAGGTGATCGGCGCCGAGGCGTCGCCGGTCCGCGTTGCACTGCGCTCGGTAAGCTTCGGTGGCTGAGCGTCGAGTCCGCCCCAGGGGCCGTCAGTGACGCCGCCGAGGGTGACCGACTCCAGCGTGGGCGTGAGGGTCGGGTTGCGAGTCTCCAGCGTGACCCGGTAGCGCAACCAGTCGCGTTTCCACAGCCGGCGCGGTAGCGCGTCCGGCGTGGTGTAGAAGCTGGCCGCTGTGCCATCTGGTCCGACGAAGTCACTCCACTGACCGGGGCCGCCGTCTCGGCTATTCGCAACCGCGACCTGGATCCGCAGCGAGGTGCCCTCAGGTGTCTGGCCCTTCCACGACACCGCGGTGTCGATTCCGGCGGCCTTCAGCGGCCGCGAGAGCATCTTGCCGGAGTCCTCGAAGGGTGCCGGCTGGGCGCGCACCTCAAAGCGCAGGTCGTCGACCTCAAGGAACTCGCGGTCCGCGATGTTCGGGGTGTCGAAGCCGAAGCGTATCCAGGCCGTCGTAGCCTCCGGGGGCGTAATCCCTGTGAGTGTGAACTGCCGCCACTCCTTCGCCCCGCCTCCAAACACAAAGGGCGTGACCGAGATCACGCCGCCGACGTCGTTGCGCCATTCCAGTTGCGTCAGGTAATGCCCCTGATGGCCTGCGAGGTTGCCCAGTGACACGTTCGAGCGCCAGGCAAAGCTCAGTCGCCCTTCGGCACCGGCCGCTACTGGGAAGGCCTCGGAGGCCACCTCGAAGGCGGTGTCGCCTGTCGCTCCCTTGTTGCTGATCCGCAGGCACTGCCCCGTCCGTCCGCCCTCGGCGACGCCCAGAGTAAGCTTGTTCTCGTAGTTCTCCGTCCGCCAGCGTTCCATTCCCTGCTCGAAACTCTCGCTGAAGCGCAGCTCCCACTTGCGCGAGAGCTGAACCCGCCCCTGCGAGACCTGGAGGTTCTGCTCTCCGCAGTACAGATCAGTGACAGGTTGCGCCTGGACGACCACTGCCAGGAACATCGCGAGAACGATCATCGCAACTCCTCCTGAGCTTGTGTCCCTGGGTGCCAGCGAGTCTACTCGCCGCCATCATCCTCGCCTGCCGTAGCCGAACCTGGGGCAGCTTCTGGCGCAGGTACTACCGGGAGCATTGAACACGGGTGGCATCGCGACCTTCGTCCCGCCGGTAGAGAGGTCACCTCGTCTCCGTGGGGAACCTGCTCCAGGCCAGAGGTCGTGCTGGAGCCAACCTGGTGACGAGCCTCGGTGACAACAGCAAACAGGAGAGTACGAATGGCAGAGCGCAACTTCCAGTTCCGGCAGCGCCTCAACACGGTTCACAGACCCGGCCGGCGCGACCCGAGCCTGCGGCCGAAGGCCAGTGAAGCCGCCGTCGACCAGGGCTGGCGGATCATCCTCGACCCGCAGGCCTCGGAGTACATGGTGGGTCTGGCCAAGGACCTGCAGGACTACCTCTTCACGAGCATGGGCGTCTCCACCCTTCTCAGCCCAGAGGAGATTGCGGCAGGCCAGGTGCCGGAGGGACCCTGTGTGCGCCTGACCACCAGGGCCGAAGCACCAGCCCTGGGTGAGGGTCTCAGCGTGCCTCGGAGCTACCGGCTCCTCGTTGCCCCCGGGGCGATCACAATCTGCGGCTGTGATGAGCGCGGGACGGGTCAGGGCTGCTACTACCTCGAGGACCTGATGAACCTGCGCGAGGCGCCCTTTGTTGAGGAGATGGACGTGACGCGGGCGCCGGTGTTCTCTCCGCGCATGGTCCACTCCGGCTGGGGCATCGACCAGTTCCCCGACCAGCAACTCAAGGCCATCGCCCACGCCGGAATGGATGCGGTGCTGGTCTTCGTGAAGGGCCCGGACACGACGACCACGGGCTACCTGGACATCAACAACCTCATCGACCGGGCGGCGCTCTACGGTCTCGACGTGTACCTGTACAGCTACCTCACGAGCGAAGTGCACCCGGACGATCCGGGTGCGGTCGACTACTACGAGAGCACCTATGGCGCGCTGATGCGCTCCTGCTCGCGCGCGAAGGGCATCGTGTTCGTGGGTGAATCCTGCGAGTTCCCGAGCAAGGACCCGCGCACGACCGGCAAGCTGCGCCTCGACCCGACGCTGGACCGCACGAAGGACAAGCGGCCCAGTCCGGGCTGGTGGCCCTGCACGGACTACCCCCAGTGGCTCGACCTGCTCAAGGGCATCCTGCGGAAGTACAACCCGGACCTTGATGTGGTCTTCTGGACCTACAACTGGGGCTGGGCGCCCGAGGAGGATCGGCTTGCGCTCCTCCGCTCCCTGCCTACGGATATCTCGGTGCAGGCGACCTTCGAGATGTTCGAGAACATCGTCAAGGACGGCATCGTGACCCGGTGCGTGGACTACACGGCTTCCTTCGAGGGACCGGGGATCTACTTCAGCACCGAAGCGCAGACGGCCCATGAGCGCGGCATCCCGCTGTACACGATGAGCAACACAGCGGGGCTGTCCTGGGACATCGGGGTCATCCCATACCAGCCAATCCCCTTCCAGTGGGCGCGCCGGTATCGTGCCTTGCTGAAGGCCCACGAGGAATGGGGACTGGTCGGGCTCATGGAGTCGCACCACTACGGCTGGTGGCCCTCCTTCGTGAACGAACTGGCCAAGTGGGCGTACTGGGAGCCGATGGTCACCACCGAAGAGATGGCTGACCGGATCGCGGTTCGTGACTTCGGCGCCGAAGGCGGCCCGCTGGCTGTCAAGGCCTGGCAGCTCTGGAGCGACGCCTGGCGCGACTACGTGCCGACCAACGAGGACCAGTACGGTCCCTTCCGGGTCGGACCGTCATACCCGCTCCTGTTCCAGACCGAGCGCGAGCCCTTCCCCTCTGCCCCCTATGCGCACTTCGGCAACCGGATTCTCACGACCCACTATCGCCCGCACAAGCCGGAAGACGTCCCGGTGGAGATCAGTCTGCTGGAGCGGCTGGCGAACCGCTGGCAGGAGGGTCTGGGGCACCTGGAGCAGGCAGTGGCGCTGACGCCGGAGACAAAGTGCGAGGAGGCCCTGCGCATGCTGGGCCTGGGGCAGTTCATCCTGAACTGCGTGCGGACGACCATCCACACGAAGCAGTGGTGGCTGCTGAAGCAGCGGCTGCTTGAGGAGAAGGACGCAGTGCAGGCCCGGGCGATCCTCGACGAGTTGGTGGCCCTGGGTGAGGCTGAGGTCGCGAATGCCCAGGCGACGATTCCGCTGGTTGAGGCCGACTCACGCCTCGGCTGGGAGCCAAGCATGGAGTACATGACAGACCGCGTCCACCTAGAGTGGAAGATCGACCAGATGCGGCACGTGCTCGATGAGGAGATCCCGGAGTACCGCCGACAACTCGGATAGAGGGTCCGACCGCGAGTAAGGCCTGATGGAATCGCGACGGGGGCAGTCTCGGTGTCATCACCGCTACGGACTGCCCCCGTTTCTGTGTCAACTGATGGCTGAGGCTACGCGCCGGGGTCGTAGCGGCTTGCCCCGCGCGCAGTAGCGAACCAGACGCGGCCCTGCGAGTCTTCCGCCAGGCCGAGGACGATGTTGCAGCCAAGGCCGCTGGTGAGTGAAGTGTAGCGTTCCCACTTCCCGTCGGCACGGAGTCGGGCGACGCCGTAGTCACTGGCGAACCAGACGTCGCCTCTGCGAGTCACCAGGATGTCGCGGAGGCGGCTCGAAGGCAAGGTGTCCGCCGACGGCAGCAGCGCAACCGCCTCCTTGCCGACGAAGTGAACCGCGCCACCTTCGTCGGGGCGGCCCGAGGTGACGGCAGCCCACAGGGAGCCATCCGGCGCCGGCGTCAGCACAGGAACCGTGGTGCACTTCTGCAGCGGCTCCGGCAGTGAGACCGGCTTCCACGTCCCCTCCTCCAGGCGGAAGAGGCCGCCAAAGCCGGCCCAGAGGACGCCGGCCGAGTCACAGGCGATGCCGTAGTTGCTCTCGGAGGGAAGCCCGTCCTTGCGGGTCAGACGGTCCCACTGGCCGTTCTCACGCAACCCAAGGCCTGCACCCCAGCGATTCGTGGCCCAGAGGCGGCCGGTGTGATCAAAGGCCAGGCGACCCCAGCGCTCGGGCGACCCTCTCGGCGGCAGCTTGTCCGTATGCCCCACTGTCTCCCGCGACCACTTACCCTCCGGGCTCAGGTACGCCAGACCACTGCCGCCGGCGAACCAGGCGCCACCGGCGGAGTCCGGCAGGATGCAGTAGGCCGAGCCGCCCGCAAGTTCACTGCGGTAGGCGGTCCACTTGCCCTCCTGGTAGCAGGAGGCGCCCCAGGTGGAGCCGACCCAGACCTGCTCCGGTCGGTCCTTGCCGCCGACGCAGGCAACGCAGATCGCCGAGGGAAAAGCAAGACCGTCAGCGGTGGTGAAGGACTCCCAGCCCTGGTTGTGCGCTCCCGCCTCCTGCACCGTAAAGCCCTGAGGCAGGCAACCGCGGAACTTGTTCGGCGCAGTCACGCACACGTCATAGATCCCGGCAGCGAGGTCACGGGGGATACGCACCCGCAAGGTCTCGGCCTCAGCGCTCAGCACCGTCACGGGATGGTCGCCGATCTGCACGGTTGACCCGGCGATCAGGTTCACGCCCCGGAGGATGGTGTCGCACCCCTGGCCGGCAGCGATCCGGTCAGGAGTCAGGGACTCTACCTGTGGCGTGCCGTCGCTGGGGAGCCACTGGTGGGGTGACTCCCAGTAGCTGTAGTCGGTAGAGAAGCTCCCAAGCTGGCCTTTGGCCTGGTAGGCGAGACGGAAGTCCTTGATGATGGTGTGATTGCTGGGATTGGCGTCGGTGTGGTTATGCACCTGGCCCCGCAGCCAGCTTCCCGTCGACGGGTACGGGTTGTCCAGGCTTCCATCAGTCCGCAGGCGGAGGGGCTGTGTCTGTGCCACCTTCTCCGGACCCGTGCGCACGATCGCCCGCACGAACTTGAGCTCCGCAGGCGGCATCTGGAGGCGGTCGAGGTCAAGTGTAGACTCCCGCACCGCGCGATCCCACTGCAGGCAACGGTTCTCGCCGCGCTCCGAGCCGACAGTCACGGTCTCTGCAGGAGTCACCCCGAGGTATTGCCCGGAGGCCATCCACAGGACCTCGCCCTCTTGCTCAAGCGTCACGGTGATGCGCCGTCCGCGCACCTGAAGGTCGCTGATAAGCGGCCCGTTCGACACGTAGAAGGCCCCCGTGCGGAGTGCGGCCTTGAGGGCGAACTCGTCCTGCTGCGGCAGTCGGGCCGCATACCAGGAGAGGTTGATGTTCGTGCGCGAGTGGGTGTCATCAT
>JBDKVB010000126.1 GCA_039679385.1 Armatimonadia bacterium
GTCTTGAATGATGCGCAATCCTAGAGGGAAGCTCACAACCAGCCTAATCTCCCCTCTATGTACCTACCCAATCACTCACCATCCCTATTCCCAACCACCTCCCCCGCAACATAACAAAGCGGTGAACTAACAGAACCGTCCTCCATACTGGAAGCGACCACTCGATCCAGTCGCCCACTCCCGCAACCCAGCGAGGCTATCGGCGACATGGTAGGGAGCTCTTGCGGGTCCCAAAGCCGCCCATCGTCGGCAACACTCTGACCGCCACACTAGGTCTCGCCTACACTCACCACGCCCTTTGCCCCGTGCAGAGCTCGACGCACGTCTCATGCCACTGCGTTGCCCTTCTGACGCCCGCCTGCCACGAGTTCCCTTCATAGCCTGACACGGGGTGTGTTCGGCGCGGCAGATAACTAAGGTGCGTGTATATCGGTATTGATGAGAGGATATGTGGTATGATTATCGAATAACCAGTGCAAAGGAGGGGACTGATATGCTGCCGGATAGCGGACTTCTTGTCAGGGCGAATCTCCATACCCACTCGCACGCAAGCGCGGGCAGTCTCGCGCCCTTCGACCACAACCATTCGCCGGATGCCTCTCAGTTGGTGAAGAGCGGCGCCCAGTACCATCTCGGCTGCCTCGCCATCACAGACCACGCCGAGACCGTGACGCAGCAGGAGTGGGACGCAAACGCTACGGCCGCCGACAGCGCTCCTGACGGCCTCGTGGTGCTTCGTGGCTTCGAGTGGACGCACGTTACGGGCTTGTGGGAAGGGGATCACGTCAACGTCTTCGGGACGATCGACCAGGTGAAGTCGACCAAGGCGGAGAACCAGGCCGCCTGCGGGGAGACGCTCGGAGACCTGCACTTGTTGTACAACTGGCTGGCGTCTGCAGGAAGCCTCTACGATGCTCCCGTGGTGGCCCAGTTCAACCACGTCGCCTTCGCTGGACCCCACTTCGACCATTTCGCGCCTCCGCCGTCAGAGGCCGTGCGGGACGTCCTTACCCTCGCCGAACTGGCGATCACGAGGCCCTTCACGGCGAGCGATGGTGCGAGGGCGATGACCTGGAACAGCTTTCCCGTCTTCGTCCAGAGAGGCGAGCCCCGCTGGCGGCAAGCGCTGGCGAACGGCTGGCGTCTCTCCCCCACTCTGAACGCTGACAACGACGGCGTGCTTGAGCCCAGTGCCCGGCGCTACCACACCGGGATCTTCCTCAAGCCAGGCAGCTCCCCGAGTCGCAAGGCAATACTCGAGGCGCTGGCGGCACGGCGCACCTTCGCCTCCCAGGATGGTGATGCCGAGATCCAGTTGTGGTATGGCCAGGACTTCATGGGTAGCACGGACGTCCGGGTGGCGCCGGGATCGAGCTTCCGCCTGATGTATCGCCACCCGGAGTCCCACGCCGACCATCCGGACCTGGACATGGGACGCTCGGTCTCAGTTCTGCAGGGGCAGGAGCATCCGCTGCCCGATGCGCAGCGGGAAGGCGACTTCTGGGTCTGGGATATCGCGGCTCCCGCCCAGCCCGGTGAGTACTACCTGTATGCGCGCCTTCGCCAGCCGAGTCAGCTGCACCCTCTCTGGGGCGACTACCTCTTCTCGGCCCCCATCTGGTTCAGGGTGTGAGCGGAGTGAGCTGCGCGGTTAGGGCAGAGTCACTGTCTCGCTGAGCTGGCCCTGTGCGCGGAGTGTCTGGGTTTTGTGCAGTGTGCTCTGCTGTGCGAGCGCCTCCACCAGCGGTTCGCAGGGCACCCTCGGGTACGTCGACTCTTCGGTAGAGAGCAGTGAGAATAGCGGGTTCGCTTCGGTGCGCCCGCTGCCTGTGAGCATATCCCACAGGCTCTTGGGGGTAGCGTTGCCGCTCCCGTGGTGCCCAACCTTGTACAGTGTGGTGGCGCCCAGGCCCTCGGTGAGCTCAGGTTGGCTGAGCGCGTAGCTCCAGTTCTCAACCTGCGCGTCGCCTGCGAAGAGCAGCCGATGATGCCCCACCTCAAGCAGCAAGATGATGCTCGTGTTGTTGAGTGTATCCTTGAGGGAGGTCACAATCCACTGTACGTTGTACACCTGCGCTCGGTTCACACGCTCGATCACCCAGCGGTCTTGCGGCGTTGCCTCTGACTGGTCCAGGGTGGGTGCCCCGGGGAGGACCAGGTCGCAGCCGTCCTCACCGGGCTTTCCTCCGGCCATAGTCTCAACCGCAGCTTTCTGCAGCTTCCAGAACTCCGGTCCGTGACTGGCTTGCTTGCGGGTCCCCTGCGTCTGTTTGAGCGTCGGTGGCCCAAGCACTCGAACACCGACTCCGGGCAGAAGGGCCAGGAGCTTCTCGGCCTTACACCCGGCGTGGACGTACTCGCACTCCGCAGTGCCCTCAAGCCAGGCGACAGCCGCCTTGTTGTAGATGTTGACACCCGCAAGGTCTTCCAGGCGCCTCTGCACCCCCTCCGAGACGCCGAGGAGTGCCTTCGTCGGCTCTCGAAGTCTCGCCAGGAGTGCGGCCGCATACTCCTGGGCGGCAAGGAGCCCTTCTCGGTACGCCGCCACGGACAGGTGCTTTTGCTCTCCCTCAGCCGGCCCCTCGTATTTGCTGTCGGCCTCAGGGTCCTCGGTCCACGGCTGTACCACAAGGTCTGGTTTGAGCTTGGCGAAGACCTCGCCCGGTCCATCCTCCCCGAAGGCGCTGATGTGGTCACTGTGCCGGTGGGTCGCAACGATCGCATCGAGCTTGCCGCCACAGTCCTCGGCCACCTTCTGCGCGACCTTCAGCATGTGGCCGCGAGGCGCCTTGTGGGTGCCGCAGTCGATCAGAAGGTGCCGGGTTGCACCGCCGGTGTAGGGGATTGCGAGCAGGAAGCAGTCACCAAACTCCACGTCGTACATCGTAACGCGGGCTTCACCTGTCGGCTGGTGGTTCGTCTTCGCTGTCGGTGCCATCTCACCACTCCTCCTTCGCAAGACGCCCGGAACGCTGCAGGTGCATGAGTGCGAATCGCTGGCCGGGACACGAGTGGTCGCTGACCCCGTAGCGCCCATCCTGGCCGCTGAGGCCGTTCTCCCACACGTACTTCAGCCGCCTGCCCTGGCGCGCCGGAGCGTCGAGCCGAGTCCGGATGTGGTACTTGAGGCGTGAGAACTCATCGAACACCAGGACTCCGCCCCCGTACAGTCGGACCGGGGTCTCGTCGGGCATGTCCTCTGGCTTCGGGATACCTTCGGGAGCGTTGTCGCTTCTGAGGTCCGCCAACTCCCCGGCCTTCAGGTCGAGGACCTGCATGTACTCGCTGACTGTCTCGTGCAGGGAGAACCCATCAAGTCCCAGCCTCACGCAGGGCCTGACAGAGAGCACCCCGGTATGCACCCCTTCGAAGAGCCCCAGCGTCCTTCGGTTCTCCCAGAGCAAACGGAACACTTCGTCGCGGTCGCGATGCAGCGAATCGCGATGCACGGTGTCGTAACGCAAGCAGTTCTCGTTGGCCGGTCGCTCCCAGCCGCCTTCCTCAAGGATTGTTCCTTGCTCCGAGGCCGGGACACCGATCGACAGGGACGAACTGGTCGCAGGCAGGATGCCCCACCTTGCGAACTCGCGTCGCAGGAGGATGCGGTAGTGGTACTTCCCGTCGTCGGGGACCAACTCGCGGTCTGCCGTCAACAGCGCCGAGAGGTAGTCGCTGAAGGTCACGTCCACGACCGGGCAATAGTCCAGGGCACGAATCGCGATGGTCAGCAGTTGCCCCGCTGCCTCAGCCCCGTCCTCGGCCACTCGATCCACGGGCACCCTTGTGTCGAGCTTCGGCAACCAGCCCTTCAGCCTCGCACACCATACTTCGACGAAGGCGTTCAGCATCGCCGCTGAGAAGATCTCGCCGCGCACGTGCGCCTCCTCGAACTCGCTTGTGCCCAGTGCTTTCGCGTCCGGTAAGCGATCGACCGAACGGCGCAGTGCGTCGTTGCGTCCCCTGCTGGCTTCCCGGCCGAACTGCTCCGCCAGGCCAAGTAGCACACTGCGCCGAAGGGCGTTCGGCTCCAGATTGGCGCGGTCAATCTGGGTCGGGGCCTTCCCTTGGCCACCGAGCAGCGCTGCCACGATCTCCGGCAGTCCGAACACAGACAGCAGCGCAACGACGTCGGCAAAGCCCTCATGGAAGCCCGCCTGGTCCGGCGAGGAAGGCAGCGTGTAGCTGTCCTTCAGGCCGTCCAGGATCGCATGGGTCGTCTCATGCGCCACGACGTCGTGGGACAGACAGGTGAACACCGGGGCATCGTCGCTGCCCTGGAAGTACCCAAACATCAGCGCCCTGTCCTCTTCCGAGTAGTAGGCGTTTGCCTCGGCGAAGGCGTGTGGAACCACGTTGATCTGGTGACTCGGGAAGCCCCAGGAGACCCTCCGCCCAAGAGCGGCCTCGAACCGTGTCAGGATTCTCATGACGATCGCGTAGACGTTCTGTGCATGGAAAGCGGGCGAAGACAGGAGCTCGTCGTCTGCTACATCCTCGAACCGGTCGCAGTAATCGCACACCTTCGCGGTCTGGTACAGCCGGTTCTGTGCGGAGTCGTAGTCTGTGACCCGCACACGGTACCCTCGCGGACCTGAATCAAGGTGCTCAAAGGGCACCTGGACCTTGGCTCGCAGCATCCGCCCGTTCTCCGCCTCGCGCACCGAAGGGTCCTGAGCAAGGATCGTCAGCGTCCTTGTGACCGTCGACCTCTCCATTTCCACTCATCCCTGTTCTCCTGTATCCTGCAGCCCTCGGCTATTGCTCCTCTCTGCCAGACCTACATGCCGTCTGGCAAGGGCCACTGAACATCACCTGGGGCTGTCGTTCGCTACGGCAGCGCTCATTCCTTCCTTTTTTGCCCTCATGATACGCTTTTTCTTGTCTTATGTGTCACGCAGAAGAATTGCCGCTTCTTCTGTGTCGAAGGAGCCGTTTAGCGGGACTTGTGTCTGCTCGCCCTGACCCAGTCGGAGAGCTGATGGAGATGTCGAGGAGTGAACTGCTGGAACTGGGTCCTGGGAGCAGGGGCCTTGAGGAAGGGCTGACACGGCCAGGCCGTCTGACATGCCCGACGGCACGGTATGGTGCGCGGCGGCCATCTCGGGGCAAAGGGCATGCGCTGCTCGCGTGCGCGAGGGAGGGATGCGGGCGGGCCTCGGAGAAGGGCCCGAAGAGCGCAGACACAAGGCACAATCGTATCGGACGGCCTACAGTGGGTGCTGTAGCGGCAAGGGGGGACCCAGTGAACCCGGAAGAAGAAGCGAGACAACAGATCGACGAGTTGCTTACCGCCTGCGGCTGGGAGGCTCAGGACTGCAAGGCCCTGAACATCTCGGCCGCTCGTGGCGTGGCCGTGCGTGAGTTCCCTCTGCTGTCCGGCTATGGCTTCACCGACTACCTGCTCTATGCCGACGGCAAGGCAATCGGCGTCGTCGAGGCGAAGGCCGTCGGGTCCACGCTCACCGGGGTCGAGTGGCAGTCCCAGGGCTACATCCAGGGCTTGCCGCCGGAAGTTCCCTCCCACCGTCGCCCCCTACCCTTCCACTACGAGTCCACCGGCATGGAGACCCGCTTCACCAGCCGCCTCGATCCCGAGCCTCGCAGCCGAGAGGTCTTCGCCTTCCATCGGCCCGAGGAGCTGGTCCGGCTGGCTCGGCTCAACTGCCAACTGCGGGGCGGGCTGCAGTCGCTGCCCGAGCTGAAAACGAACGGCCTGTGGCCCGTGCAGGTCGAGGCCATCCAGAATCTGGAGAGGTCGCTCGCCGACAACCGCCCCAAGGCCCTGATCCAGATGGCTACGGGATCGGGCAAGACCTTCACCGCCTCCAGCTTCTGCTATCGCCTCGTGAAGTTCGCCGGGGCCCGTCGCATCCTCTTCCTCGTGGACCGCAACAACCTCGGGCGGCAGGCGGAGAAGGAGTTCCGCAACTACCTGAGCCCCTACACCAACCTGAGGTTCGGTGAGGAGTTCAACCTCCAGCGGCTGCGGTCGTCGGCGATTACCGACACCAGCCGGGTTTGCATCTCGACCGTGCAGCGGCTGTTCTCCATCCTGCGAGGCGAGGACATCGACGAGGAGATCGAGGAGGAGTCCTGGTTCGACCTGAACACGAGCCTGGTCCGTGAGCCGGAGCCGATCACCTACAACCCGGCCATTCCCATCGAGACCTTTGATGTGATCGTGGTGGACGAGTGTCACCGCAGCATCTACAACCAATGGCGTCAGGTTCTGGACTACTTCGATGCCTTCATCGTCGGTTTGACGGCCACGCCGACCGCCCACACCATCGGCTTCTTTGACCAAAACCTCGTGATGGAGTATGGTCACGAGCGGGCGGTCGCCGACGGAGTCAATGTCGGGTTCGACGTCTACCGCATCCGCACGAAGATCAGCGAGCAGGGGGCGACGCTGGAGGCGGAGCCGGGCTTCTATGTGCCGCACCGTGACCGCCGCACACGGGCGAAGCGCTATGCCGAACTTGACGACGACCTGACCTACACGGCCAGCCAACTGGACCGGGAAGTGGTCAGTGCCAGCCAGATTCGCACCGTCGTCCGCACCTTCAAGGAGCGGTTGTTCGTTGACATCTTCCCCGGTCGCACCGAGGTGCCGAAGACGCTGATCTTCGCCAAGACCGATTCGCACGCTGATGACATCGTCAAGGTCGTGCGGGAGGAGTTCGGCAAGGGCAACGACTTCTGTGCCAAGATCACCTATCGCACCACCGGCAAGCCCGAGGAACTGCTGCAGTCCTTCCGCAATTCCTACAATCCTCGCATCGTCGTCACCGTGGATATGATCGCCACGGGCACCGATGTGAAGCCCTTGGAGTGCCTCGTCTTCATGCGGAATGTTGCCAGTGCCGGTTACTTCGAGCAGATGAAGGGCCGGGGTGTACGGGTCATCGATTCTGACGAACTGCTGACCGTTACGCCGGACGCCAAGAGGAAGACCCACTTCGTGATCGTGGACGCCGTCGGCGTGTGCGAGCGGGACAAGACCGAGAGCAAGCCCCTCGACCGCCAGCCCTCCGTGTCGCTGGAGGAACTGCTGACGCTTGCCGCCCGTGGAGTGGCCACGGAGGACCTCGCCTCGACGTTAGCCTCTCGTCTTGCACGCCTGAACTGCGAGATGAGTGACGAGGAGCGAGAGAGCATAGCGGACCTGACGGGTGGACGGGACTGCGGTCACCTTGCAGGAAACCTGCTCCGAAGCATCGACCCGGATGAGCAGGGCAGGCGGGCGGCGGAACTGGCGGACGACCTGGGCCGCCAACCGACCGAGGACGAACTGACCGAGATGAACCGGGATATGATCGCCGAGGCCCTCCAGCCCTTTCACGATCCGAAGTTGCGGGAGGCCCTCCTTGCCATCCGCCGCTTACTGGAGCAGACCATCGACGAGAAGAGCATCGATGAGGTCCTGCAGGCCGGGCACGACACGCAGGCCCTGGAGCGGGCAAAGGAGATCGTCGGCGGCTTCCGCCAGTTCATCGAGGAGAACCGGGACCGGATCGAGGCCCTGCAGATACTCTACTCCCGGCCGTACCGCGCGGGGCTGCGGTATCGCCACGTCAAGAACCTGGCCGCCGCCCTGAAGACCTCGCCACTGCACGCCGAGCCGCAGCAGGTGTGGGACGCCTTCCGACTGGTGGAGCCGGGACGGGTGCGGGGCGTGGGCGGCAAGCAACTGGCTGATGTGGTCGCCCTCGTGAGGCACGCCATCGTGCCCGAGGAGCCCTTGGTGCCCGTGGCACAGACCGTGAGCCATCACTATAGTCAGTGGCTGGACGAGCAGGAGAGGGCGGGCGTGCGATTCACTGAAGACCAACTGAAGTGGCTGGAGGCGATCCGGGATCACATCGCCGCCAGCCTGCACATCGAGAGGGACGACTTCGAGTTGCCGCCGCTGAGTCAGTTCGGCGGACTGGGCCGGGCGAATGAGTTGTTCGGCGACCGCCTGCAGGCCATCCTCGACGACCTCAATGCGAGGTTGGTGGCGTGAGCGAGAACGACGGGGTGCCGCCGGGTTGGGCTGTTGCCCGGCTACGGGAAGTCACCATCCCTTGTGGGACAAGGAACCCTCGCACTTGCGGCGACGGCGAGTTCGCCTATGTTGACATCGACGCTCTCGACAACGCCCACCAGCGGATCGCCACGCCGAAGTGGCTGCCCAATGGGGGGGCACCGAGTCGGGCCCGGATGCGGATCGCCTCGGGCGATGTCCTGTTCTCGCTTGTGCGGCCCTACTTGAAGAACATCGCCCTCGTGCCGGATGAGCTGGATGACCAGATCGCCTCAACCGCCTACTGCGTGTTGCGGCCGGCCGAAGCCATCGCCAGTCTGTTCCTGTTCTACTTCATCACCCAAGAGGCTTTCATTCAGTCCGTTCCCACCTATGGCAACAGCCCTCCCGCCGCTCGTGATGAGGAGTTCCTCGACCTGCCACTCCCCATCGCCCCACTCCCCGAGCAACGCAGGATCGTGGAGAAGATCGAGGAGTTGTTCTCGATGCTCGACGCCGGGGTGGCGGCGTTGGAGCGGGTGCGGGCGAACCTGAAGCGTTACCGGGCCTCGGTGCTGAAGGCGGCGGTGGAGGGCAGGCTGACCGAGGAGTGGCGGGCGAAGCATCCCGACACCGAACCAGCGTCGGTGCTGCTGAACCGCATCCTGCAGGAACGCCGACGCAAGTGGGAAGAGGACCAACTGGTCAAGTTCGCCGAGAAGGGCCAGAAGCCCCCGGCGGGCTGGCAGGCGAAGTACAAGCCCCCGGCCCCGCCGGACATCAGCGATCTGGCCGACTTGCCGGAGGGGTGGGCGTGGGCGAGTGTGGGACAACTGGGAATGCCCGGTCAGCAAACAGTGCTGACGGGACCATTCGGCACCGATCTGGGCACTGGTGATATGGTGACAGCAGGAACACCCCTGTTGACGATTGGCTGCCTCACACACAGCGGGCTTTCGTGGGCGAAGGCGGTGTACGTATCTCAGACGAAGGCAGACGAGCTATCTCGCTATGTTGTTAGGACGGGGGATGTGCTTTTCTCACGCCAAGCATCTGTCGGCAGGGCTGGGCTTGTCACCGGGCAGTTCGCCGGAAGCCTCATCAACTACCACCTGATGCGGCTCAGGTTGCAGCCACAGACGGTCATCCCGGCCTACTTCGTTGTCTACGTCAGGGGGGCGGACACCGTGCGTGACTACGTCCGAGAAGTGAACCACGGTGCCACCCGAGACGGAATCAACACCGAGCAACTTCTGAGTATGCCCGTCGCACTTCCCCCACTCTCCGAGCAGGCCGAGATCGTCGCCGAGGTGGAGCGGCGACTATCGGTGGTGGACGAGATCGAGATGGAGACGACTGCCGGGCTGAAGCGTGCCGCCCACCTGCGGCAGTCCATCCTGAAGCGGGCCTTCGAGGGCAGGCTGGTCCCGCAGGACCCCACCGACGAACCCGCCAGCGTGCTGCTGGAACGGATCAAGGAAGAACGCCAACAGGCCACATCGCTTGCGTCGCCGACCCGCAGGAGACATAATGCAGGGACCCGGCAGAGCCGCAAGTCCTGACGCACCACATCACTTGGTTGCGTCTGCCAGACGCACAGGAAGGGAGAGAGGTCACCGTGATCCAGACTGTGGCCCTGCGAAGCAACCGTGCCTACGGTGGCCGGATTCCACCCGCCCCGGTCGGGCACTTGCTGACAGTGGTGCCCAAGGTGGTCCGTGGGTGCGTTTCGATGGCCTATCAGCGTCGCAGCAAGAGTCTCGGTACGCCGTCGTCCTGGCTGGTTGCGGCGTCGGACGTGCGGGTGGTCGAGGTCAAGGCGGACCACGACACCATCGTGCGGTTCGACGCTCCGCCTCTGGGCGAGGCCGCCAAAGAGCTCTACACGCAAGGCGAACTGTGGTCCACAAGGCCCGACCCCGAGGACACTGCCTTCGACCTGCTGGGTGATGTGCTGAAGGATGTGAGCAGTGAGAACGAAGACAGCGAGCGCTTCGACCAGGATCTTCTGAGGAGTCTGGCGGCGTTCAAGCAGGTTCTCAACGGGTCCTACCACGAGATGCTCGTCAGCGGGGGGCGCTACAGTGTCGATGCCCCGGCCGTGATGGACAAGGCAACGATTGCTGCGGCGAAGACGCTATGCGAGAAGACCCCGGCACAGACCCGAGTGCGGCTGGTGGGCGTGTTGGACGCAGTGCGAATCAGCACGCAGACTTTTGCCCTCAAACTGGATGACGGGCACGAGGTGCAAGGGGTGTTCGGGCAGGGAGACTTCGACGGCGTCCTCGAACTGCTGAAGGCTAAGCAACGGGTTCTGGTAAGGGGCGACGCTAGCTATCGCCCATCTGGCCAACTCCTTTTGATCGACGCCGAGGAGGTATCGGCAGGAGAGGGCCAGTCGCCCATATGGTCCCGTGTGCCACAGGCTGCTGAGGGACGCCTGAACAGGCCGAGCCTGCACCGCAGACAGACCAAGTCATCGGGGCTGGCAGCAATCGTCGGCAAGTGGCCGGGGCACGAGACCGACGAAGAGATCGCTGAGGCCCTGAGGGCACTGCGATGACAGCAAGTCCCGAGGAACTCGTTGTGCTGGACGCCAACATCCTTGTCCACCTGCTGAGGATGGACTCGACGGGCACGGCGATCGAGGCCGAGCATCGACTCACGGCGAGACGGGAGCGCCCCATCCTGTCGTCCGTGGTCGAAGCCGAGATTCTGAGCTTCACCCGCTACAATCGGTGGGGCCAGGAGCAGATCGACCTGTTGCTTGACCTGCTTGGGACACTGTTGCGAGTGGACGCAGGCCATCCTGATGTTGTCGCCGCCTACATCGACCTCTACTGTGAGGCCAGGCGAAGAGGACGCTATCGGCAGTTCCGCCAGAACGACCTGTGGATCGCCGCCACTGCTCGTGCTGCCCAGGCTGTGGTCTACACCATGAACGGTAAGGACTTCGACTGGATCGATCCGGCTTACCTCAAGATCGTGCACGTGAGGCAGGCCTGATGACCAACCAGACCCAGCAGATCGTTAGCCATGCCTGGAACTTCGCCCACGCCCTGCGGGACGACGGGCTGTCGTATATGGGCTACACCGAGCAGATCACCTTTCTGCTGTTCCTGAAGATGGCCGAGGAGTTGTCCTTGCCGCCCTACAAGCGGGAGCCGATGGTGCCCAGGCACCTCGATTGGCAGAGCCTGCTGCGCCTCGACGGCGAGGAACTGCTGATCCACTATCGGCACATCCTGGAGGAACTGGGGCGGCAGGGCGGGATGCTCGGTGCGATCTTCCGCCGGGCCAAGGCCGAGGTGCAGAACCCGGCCATCCTGCGGCGGCTGATCGTGGAACTGATCGACCCGATCAAGTGGTCGGCGATGGACGCCGACATCAAGGGCGACATCTACGAGGGGCTGCTGGCCAAGAGTGCCGAGGAGTCACCCAAGGGGGCCGGGCAGTACTTCACCCCGAGGTCGCTGATCCGGGCCATCGTGGAGGTGATGCGACCGGGCCCCGAGGACACGCTCTGCGACCCGGCCTGCGGCACCGGGGGCTTTCTGCTGGCCGCCCACGACTATGTGATCCACGAACACGGGCGGGACCTGGATCAGGCCCAGAAGCAGCACCTCAAGAGCGGCTTCGTGCAAGGGACGGACATCGTCCCCAACACCGCCCGCCTGTGCGTGATGAACCTGTTCTTGCACGGCGTCGAGGGCGACCCCTGCCCCATCGAGTGCGTGGATTCGCTGGCGACGGAACCGGGCGACCATTTCACCCTGGTGCTGACCAACCCGCCCTTCGGGAAGAAGTCCAGCATCGCCGTAGTGAGCGAGAGCGGAGAACTGGAGAAGGAGGACATCGCCTACGAGCGGACCGACTTCTGGACCACGACCAAGAACAAGCAACTGAACTTCCTGCAGCACTGCCGCTCACTGCTCAAGGCGACAGGCCGCTGTGCCATCGTCGTGCCGGACAATGTCCTGTTCGAGGGCGGTGCGGGCGAGACGGTCCGTCGGCACCTGCTGGAGCAGTGCGAGGTCCACACGCTGCTCCGCTTGCCCACGGGCATCTTCTACGCCCAGGGCGTCAAGGCGAACGTGCTGTTCTTCGACAACCGCCCCGCCCGTGAGCAACCCTGGACCGAGAGGCTGTGGGTCTACGACCTGCGGACGAACCAGCACTTCACGCTGAAGCAGAACCCGCTGCGGCGTGAACACCTCGACGACTTCGTCGCCTGCTACAACGCCGGGAGCCGCCACGAGCGACAGGAGACGTGGTCGGAGGAGAACCCTGACGGCCGCTGGCGGTCATACAGCTATGAAGAACTGGCCAAGCGGGACAAGCTGAATCTGGACATCTTCTGGCTGCGGGACGAAAGCCTGTCGGAATCGGAGAGTCTGCCAGAGCCCGAGGTGCTGGCTCAGGAGATCGCCGAGGACCTGGAGGCGGCGCTGGAGCAGTTCAACCAGATAATGAACGGTCTGGGGGCCGAAGGGTGATCCAGGGGCGTCCGCTCCGCCGGCCGTCACTGGGGCGGAGCGGGTAGCTGACCCTTCGACCGCACATGCAGTGGCCGGACCCGGTCACACCGGGAACGCGGCGAGCAGGCGATGCAAGGCCAGGGCTCCCCGTGAGGTCGCCGAAGCGCTCTACGGTAGCCCCGTCCGACCGCCCTCAGGGGGCACGACCTCATATGCGCTAACTTAGGTGCAAGATGCGGGGCGGAAGAGCGGGCAAGTGGCGCAGTGTGCGGCGTTTCCGCTTGCGTGGCGCGTCGCGCAGGTGGCGGTCAAGGCGGTGCAGTGCCCCCAGCAGGCGCGTCAGGGTCACGAGGCCGCGGATCGCAGCCGAGAGAGCCTCCGCCAGCATCC
>JBDKVB010000127.1 GCA_039679385.1 Armatimonadia bacterium
AAGCGTCTACGCATCAAGTCACCAGGCTCCCGTCGTCCTTCACTTCGCCGTCGAGACCGCTGGTCCTGTGTGCCCTCAGAGAAGGCGACAGAAGGAGGCGGCGAGCCGAAGGCGGAACACTCGCTACAGGCCGTCCACAGTCGGGGAGCCCTCATCACACGCGAAAGGGGCTTCCTGGCCTGGGCAGACTCGTTCCCGGATACGTCGCGCTGGAGGGAGCAAGATGATGAGAGTGTACCCCTTACTCGTCCTCGCTGCGATCTGGTCGGTTACGTCCTGCGCTCGCGGCGCTGATACAAAGCTCGAAGGGCTGTTCTCCGACCCGACGACCAAGTGGAGCCCGGGGCATAGCGGTACCCGCGCGCCGAAGGCCGTCACGACCGAGTTCGGCCCCGGCTACGAGTTCGAGTGCGACTTCGCACAGACCGACCCGGCCTACCCGCGCTGCTACTGGGACGCCGCCTTTGGTCCCGAGGACCTCACCGCCTACCCCTCGATCACCTTCCGGCTCTTCGTCAAGAACGCCGCAGCGGTGCAGTCGGTCTCAATGTACCTGCAGAGCGGCTCGGGATGGTACCTGATGAGGGGACTGGAAGCGCCCGCTGAGGGCTGGAATGAGGTGGTCGTGGATCGGCAGGGAGGCGTGCGGATTGAGGGCACGCCGACCGGCTGGCAGGCAGTAGACCATCTGCGCCTGAACGTGTTCCCGGCCGCGAAGGGCACCGTGACGATCCAGGTCGCCGAGATGCGTGTCAGCACGACACGACTTCCCCTGGCCCCGCCGTCCCTATTCCAGGTGCCCGAGAGCGACCGTCAACTGCCACGCACCGAGCGACGTGATGCCGCCGGGCGACTCCTGCAGACGCGGATGATCCTCGACGAGTCGGGCAGGTTCATCACAGAGCAGGACCAGCTTCTGGACCGCATCTCGCGAGCCGGGTTCAACGCCTTCATGCCCTGCGTCTGGCACGGGCGTGGAGCGCTGTACCGCTCGGACACGACGGTCATCGAGCCCGCCTTCGCCAAGTACTTCGAGGGTGGCAAGGACCCGCTCGCGGAGCTAATCCGCAAGGCCCATGCGCGGGGGATCGAGGTGCATCCGTGGTTCTGCGTCTCCTATCGCGGAAAGCCCGATCCGCACCCGGAGTTTGCCTCCGAGGGCGTGCCGAAGGGCGCCTATGACCTTCACGACCCGGCCTACCGGGCGCTCATCGTCAAGGAAATGGTCGAGCTGGCCAGGCGGTACGACGTGGACGGGATCAACCTCGACTACATCCGCACGCAGGGCGTCTCCTACAGTGAGATCGCTCGTGCCGAGTACCAGCAGCGGTTCGGCGTGAGCATGGAGCAAACACGCGGGCAGGCAACGCCCGAGGCGAAGCAGCGGTTGCTCGAGTTCCAGGAGACACCGGTCACGGAACTCGTTGGCGCGACACGGGAAGGGCTGCGGCAGGTGCGTCCGAAGGCCATCGTGTCGGTCTGCGGCCACCCTCTGCCGAAGCCGCAGTTGCAGATCGAGGGACGCAACGAGTGGATCTGGCTGGAGCGCGACCTGATCGACATCGCCTACTGCATGGACTACAACTGGCGCCCGAGCTTCGTCAAGTTCGAGACGGCGCGGGCAAGTTCGGTGGCCCCCGACCGGTTGGTCCTGATGCTGGGGAACTATGACAACGACGAGACCGGCAAAGTGATCTCGCGGACGGCCGAGCAGGTGGCACGGCTCGTCGACTACGCACTCCTGAAGTATCCGACGAACGGCGTAGCACTGTACTGGTACGGGTCACTGGACGAGGCACAGATCGGGGCCCTGCACAGCGGTCCCTTCCGAGAGCCCGCCGTGCCGAACTGGACGGTGAAGCGCTGACAGGGCCCCGTCACTCACCGCAGGAGGAAGGCGGCCTACCTGACTCAGGGCAGCGTCTCCTGTAGCGCCACGATCGCCTGCGCCAGCCGCCAGCGCAGGGTGTTGTACTCGTCGTGGGTCAGCCGCTCGGCCCAGCGCGTCTGGGTGATGCTGTCGTCGGTGTTGAGCACCGCCGCGAGTTCGACCAGCGCTCTCGTCGCTGCCTGCTTCTGAACTGCGGTGCCCTTCTCAGCCCGGGCAGCAAGCTGCTTGAGGGTCGCGACGTAGCGCAGGTCGTCAATCCCCTCGCGATGTGATTCCCAGTCCATGGTGGGAATCGGCGTGCCCTCGGGGCCAGGATAGGCGGCACACCAATCGCGGGAATCGGCGTCGAGGTCATTGAAGGGATCTGCGACGGGGCACTGATAGTGCCAGAAGTACATCGCCTCGGCAGGACGCTTGAGGAAGCCCAGCCCGCAGTTGTTCCGCGCCATCCTGCAATCATTGACGTAGCTGGAACCGTAGCGCATATAGCGCTTGCCGCGGGCGAGTAGCTGCTGTTCCTGGTCCGGCCTGTAGTCTACGTTGCCGCACCAAAGGTCGAAGGTGTCGCCCCACTTCTCTCCGGAGGCGTAGTTGTTCACGGTGATGTAGCTCGTGGCACCGGACACCTTCGCCACGAGACCACAGAGGTGGTTCGCCAGCTTGCCCCGGGCGTCGTCGTTGCCGATCTCATCCACGGGGTAGTACAGGAGCTTCAGCGCCGTGGGGTCGGAGGACACCTGCTCCAGCGCGGTGATCACCTGCACATAGCCCTCCTCAGGGTCCATCGTCGGCACGGCCGCCTTGATCTGCCTTTGGAAGGTGGTCTCGCGGTACGGGATTGGGCCCTGCAGCCCCAGGTCTCGCAAGTGCCGCAGGAAGGCCCGCAGATCCGCGGTATCTACCACGAGCTTGCCGTCCACGCCGGTGATCTTCGGCGCCCGGCTGATGGTCACCGCTCGCACACCGTGGGCGACCATGTCCCGCACCTGCTTGTCGAGGACCTCGTCCCCGACGCCGGTGTCGTGCCAGTACATGCCCACCACTCGTTCGGGGTCGTCGAGTTTGAAGGGCATCACCTGGAGGCTGAGTGTCGTCTGCCACTGCTTGCCTTCGGCGGTCTGGACTGTGACCGGCCCACGGTACTCTCCGGGTCGGGCATCCTCGGGCACTTTGATGGTCAGCCAGAACTCCTTCGTCACGTCCTTGCCCAGGTCGAAGGGTGCTGCGGGCTCCAGCAACTCGGGCATCACCTGGTACTCCGTGCTCCAGGAGGACCCCTTGCGCTGCGGCCAACACTTCACGGTCCGGACATCCCAGGCCGAAGCCGGGATGCGACCTGCCGCGGGTCCCTGGAGGTCGCCGACCGTCAGACTCACCGCCCGCAGGGGCTTCAACGCTCGCAGGGATACCACCACAGGCTCATACTCGCCGGGAGTTGCGAAGGTCGTCAGGGGTCGCTGGACAGCCTCAGCCGTCGGGACGCTGTTCGGGTAGAGGAGGGTCATCCACTGGGGTGTCCAGGCGATGAACCCGCGGTCGCTGTCCGCAGCCGTGGGCTCGACCATCGTTGCTGTCTCAACATAGGGAACCTCGTGGAAGGTGCGTGCGAAGTAGTCGTCACGATCCCGCTGGGCGGTAGCGCGTACTGCGGCAACACGCTTGTCGGCGAAGGCTACCTCCGCCGCCGTGTTGGTCGGGATCACGACGAGTCCGTTGAGCACAAAGCCTCGGGCGGCCAAGTCCGGGGAGTCAGCGTCAAAGGTCAGGTCGAGCCGGCCATCCTGCACTGTGGCGTCGAACACGACGTCCGTGCAGAGCGAAGCAGGGAACACGATGTCTGTGGCGACCCTTTTGCCCTCGGCCTCAATCCAGGAGGGCTGCTTGCCCTGGCTGCCATACTGGGTGTCTCCGTGCATCGTCATCACCCGGTAGGTGCCGTTGGGCACGTCGAGGGCGAAGGTCTGGCGTACCTGGGTGTGGTAGTAGGCCGAGGTCATCACGAAGTCGCGGTAGAGCGCGTCCATGTAGGACTTGCCCTTTGCTCCCCGGTCGCGCTCAGCAAGGCCCGGCACGGCCTGGCTCCCCGGGCCGAAGTTGCTCTCCACCATCGGCTGCCCGTCCTTGTAGGGGATCCAGCCGAACCCACGTTCCCTGCTGTATACGCACTTCGAGTCCGCCACGTAGAACTGCGCGAAGGAGGGCGAGTCCGTCGGCCCGAAGTCGAAGGCCCACCAGGTGATTCCGTCCGTTACCCGCTTCGGTGAGGAGTCCCCGGCCACCATCGTCGGCTCGCCTGACTGTGCCGCGGGTGTGCCCCATACCTCGATCTCGGAGAGGGTGATGTACCCCTTGCCCGGCTGGGCGATGAAGGCGAGGCGCAGCCCGTCAGCCAGCTTGTCGACGGGCAGTTCGTTCCAGCCACCGAGGGCGGGCTTGATGGTTCCGACGCTGAGGTTGTCGGGGAACTCCAGCGGATCGCCCTTCAGGAACACCTGCACCGACTCAGTGCCGTGCGGACCGGAGTTGAGCAGGTGCACGCGCACCTTCTGGAGGTGGCACATGCGCTTCAGGTCAACCAGCAGCTCCGCCGAGCCCTGGCGCTGCCAGTAGCAGTAGGGAGTGGGCTTGATCTTCCAGTCGTAGGACACCTTGCCATCGGTCAAGGCGCCGGCCGAGAAGGGCACGGTCGCCTTCTCCGTGTCGCCTCCGGCAAACTGAGGCGTCGGGCAGTAGACTCCCGCCGCATCTCTGGCCGTAAGCAGGATCGGCACCTGCGCCAGTCCCGGCGTACTGAGGCAAAGGCCGACGGCACAACACGCGAGTAGATAGCGGCACATCCTTAGGATCACCCCTGGGCTGAGACAGGCCGTTCGTGGAGTTTTCGCCGGCGGGCGGCGATGGCCTTCTGGAAGGCAGCGTCAGACTCTCGGCAGGTGCGACGGCCTATCTGGGGAAGTCGACGCCCGAGGCCTGCCCCTCCGCTGGTCTCGGCTACGCACAGCGAACGCACATCAGCCATACCGCGCACTCCTGAGACGGCGATGCCTGCGACGACACCGTCCCAGCCCATATGTCGGTGATCGCCGGGGCGCCTTGCCAGGAGAGGACGGCTTGAGCAGGAGGGCAGAGATGGCCGCAGACGAGCGTCGGGTAGTCGTAGCCGGGGGCCTGGGCTACACGGGCTCCTTCATTGCGTCGCACCTGCTGGACGCGGGCATGCAGGTGACGGCGCTCACGGCTCACCCCCGGCGTCCGCATCCTCTCCGAGGGCGCGTCACCGTAGCTCCCTTTGCGTTCGACGACCCGAAGGCGTTGCGCACGAGCCTGCACGGAGCACAGGTCCTCTACAACACCTACTGGGTGCGCTTCGACCGAGGCCAGGTGAGCTTCGCCGGCGCCATCGACAACACGAGAACGCTTCTGCGCTGCGCGGCGGAGGCCGGCGTCCGGCGAGTGGTACACCTGAGCGTCACGAACCCCTCTGAGGGCTCCAGGCTTCCGTACTATCGAGGCAAGGCGCTTGTCGAGAAGGTCGTGGCCGAATCGGGGCTCTCCTACGGCATCATCCGGCCGACGCTCATTTTCGCCCGCGGAGACATTCTGATCAACAACATCGCGTGGATGCTTCGCCGCTTCCCGGCCTTCGCGCTCTTCGGTGACGGCGAGTACCTGGTCCAGCCGGTCTCGGCAGAGGATGTCGCCCGGATCGCCGCTGAGGCTGGCTCCATGAAGGAGGACGCCGTCGTCGATGCCGCGGGGCCTGACACCTTCCCCTTCGGCCATATGGTGCGACAGATCCGCGCTGCCGTTGGAGGCCGGGCACTGGTGGTCGGCGTCCCGCCGAAGCCTGCGCTGATCGCAGCGACGCTCATCGGCCACCTGGTACGGGATGTGGTAGTGACGCGGGACGAAGTGGCGGGGTTGATGACGAACCTCTTGGTCTCCGCACAGCCGCCGCTCGGGAGGACGCGGTTCGAGGAGTGGGTTGCGGAGAACGGGGAGCACCTCGGACGGCAGTACAACTCGGAGCTGGCACGGCACTTCCGATAGTGTCGCTTCGGTGGCCCTGGTCGCGGCGGCGGTCGCCATCGTCCGATCCGGTGCGGATGCTGTGATATCCGGGGAGGACGACCGAGTTGCGAGGAGAAGTCAAGCCTGTGACCCTTGCCGACAGACACAGACAAGGGTCAGCGCGAGCGCAAAGGAGCTTTGCCGCTCCGAGTGCTCGGACCGCAAGCCCAAAGACACCACACCAGATCAAAGAGGGATGCCTGACCATGCCACAGACAGGAATCGGTGAAACGCCGCACTTCTGGTATCGCCTGCAGCCGGAGGGTATCTACATCGACTCGCAACTGAACAACAAGGCCTTCGCCTATGCGGACGGTCGGGTCATGCTGTCCGAGGACAACGGCCAAACCTGGCCCCACAGCCTGGCCTTCCCGAAGGCTCGCGACATCACTTTCAGTTGCATCCTGCACAACGGGAATGTGGTCTTCGCCACGAGCGCGGAGCTGTATGTCAGCACGGACAACCTCAAGACCTGCGAGCAGGTCACGGTGAAGGGTCTCGACGGCAGCGACTACCTCCCGCACACACCGCAGAATCCGGACAACCCCGGCTGGTACTTCCACACCCTCTCCGGCGTCACTTCGTGGGAGGTGAAGGGCACGGAGATGCTCGTTTGGGGGAACTACTGCAACGTGCTCGGCGGCGCGACGCCGGTCAACATCTACTATTCGACCGACGGGGGCCGGACCGTCAAGCTCGCCTACGCTTTCGGCCAGAACCCCCTCTTCACAGACAATGGCACCCCGGGAGGAGGCCGTGGTGGCACGCTCCTGGGCAATCCCGACAACCCCGTTCTCTGCCGGCATATCCACACCGTCGCCTACAACCCGGTGGAGGACGCTTTCTACGCCTGCACCGGTGACGGCGATCGCGCCGAGGGCTTCTTCGAGTGCCACTGGCTGCGAGGCACCTATGATGCGGCGACGGACCGCTGGGACTGGAAGGTCATCATCACCGACCATCTGAACTCGCGCTACAAGGGCGGCGGCATCACCTTCATCGACGGGACGGTCTACTGGATCAGCGACTCCAACGGACCCGAGCCCTATGACCGCGGTGTGTTCTGCTGTGCCCCGGAGGACCTGGGGCGTCCTGAAAAGCACACCCGCCTGTTCAACCCGGAGGTTGAATCCGGCGCGATGGTCGTTCAGGACGGGGTCTTCCTCGCCTCGCACTGCGCACCGGCATCACCCATGGACACCGGCATCATCATCTCGACGGATGGCGGCCGGACGTGGGCTCAGTACGACCTCAAGGAGTACGGGAAGCGGTCGCCGACGCGCTTCCATGAGAAGAACGGCGAAGGCTGGTTCCGCATGGACCTGCGAAAGGGATGGATCGAGCGTGCCGAGGTGCTCTTCCTGAAGCCGAAGGAGATGTAGTGTCTCGCTCGTCCTGGCTGGGCTGACAGTGAGCGCCCGGCCGTCTGTGCCGACACGCACGCCCCGGAGACGGGGCGTGCGCTTCGCAGCGTAGGAGCCTGGAGGGAGAGCGGGACGTGGCGACGAACTCGACCCTTCGACGTTGACACAGATAGCCCGGACCTCTCCCGGGCGCGAGTTGCAGCTATCAGAAGGAGTTGTTGTGAGATGAGCGAGTCGGTATCCTCCCTGCGGTTTTCCGACGGGTTCTTGAGGCTTGCTACGCCCTGGGGAGGCGAGGCCACCGCAGCGATCCTGGTGAACGACGAGAGCGTGCAGTCTGACTGGGGCGTCGACCAGCAGGGCCGACCTACGTGCCAGCACGGTCCCTGGCGCCTTACCGTGGTGGAGGCTGCGAAGGGTGCTCTGTCGCTGGAGATCGCCAACGTCTCGCAGGCTCCACTCTCGCTTCGCACCGTCCACTTTGGGCGGTTCTCCCCTGCTGCCTTCTCTCCCGCCCTCGATACGTGGCGCTTCAGGGAGCTGATCCACGGCGCCAGCTTCGAGACCCTGGCGACCGGCGTAAAGGGTGTAGGACGAAAGGGCTTTGCTCTCGACTTCGTGGCGCCGAGCGGCCTCCTGACCGTATACCAAGAGGAAGAGGGCGAGGCACTACTTCTCGGAGTGCTGCCACCGGTCGGCAGCTCCTTCTCCCAGTTCACCGCTCTCCATTCCGCCCCACACCTCGAAGGCAGCTTCGGCTTCGAGATCCGCCACCGTTTCGACTGCCAGGTGCCCCCGGGCGAGGCAGTGCTCACCTCGCCGGTCATCGCGCTGGCGGGCGCGGACGGGACGGAGCTGATGCAGAGCTACGGCGAGCTCTGGGCCGAACTCCAGCCACGCACCTCTCGACGCCCGCCCTGCGTGGGCTGGAATAGCTGGGACTACTACAGCGGCGCAATCACCCGGGAGGCGACGGATGAGAATCTCGCGGCAGGGATAGAGCTCTTCGGTGACGCCTTCCAGGTCTTCGTCATCGACGAAGGCTGGGAGCAGCAGTGGGGAGCCTGGGATGCGAACGCCAAGTTCCCGGAAGGGCTCACGGACTTTTGCCGCCACGTGAAGGCCCACGGGCGTGTACCCGGCATCTGGACGGCGCCCCTGCTGGTGAATACGTACAACCCGCTCTTCCTGGCCAAGCCCCAGTGGTTCGCCTCGCGGGCCGACGGTCAGCTCCAGACCGACAGCTACTCCTATGGCCCCATGGCCTACCTCGACCCGACGCAGCCGGAGGTGCTCGAACACCTTCGCACGGTGTTCGGCCGCCTGCGGGACTGTGGCTTCGACTACTTCAAGGTGGACTTCACCCAGTGCATCCTCAAGGCAGAGCGCTTCGCCGACTCGCGCGTGGGCCGGGCCGACCTGGTTCGCCGAGCCTTTGCCGCGATTCGAGAGGCGATCGGCAGCGACGCCTACCTCCTGGCATGCGGCGCACCCTTCGAGTCCGTGACGGGGCTGGTGGATGGTGTGCGCACGACTGGAGACATCCACATCTACTGGAGCCATGTGCTTCGCAACGCCCAGTCCCTGTCCGCACGCTGGTGGATGATCGGCAACCTGTGGAACGGCGACCCGGACTTCCTCGTCGTGCGTGGCGCCGACACCGCCCGACCGCCCTACAGCAGGCGACAGGTGATCTCTCCGATGGGCCCCGAGGCTGGTTGGCTGTCCGGCCGCGAATTGAACGAGATGGAAGCGCGAACCTACGCGCTGCTTGTACACCTGACCGGCGGCGACGTGATCCTGGGCGATCCGCTCCGTCAGCTTGAGCCGAAGGCCCTCGCGATGATTCGGCGCGTACTGCAACCGCGTCGCCCGGCCACACCGGTGGACCTGTTCACCAGTGACCAGGACCTCCCGCGCATCTGGATCAGCAAGGGCGAAACGGACACTCTCGTCGGGCTCTTCAACTGGTCCGAGAGCACGGCGCGGCTGGACTTCGATCCGCAGACCTACGGTCTTGCAGGCACGCCGCACGACTTCTGGACTGACGAACCCGTCGCCTCCCTGCCGGCACGCATGCCCCGGCGCAGTTCACTGGCTCTGCGCTTCGATGCCACACGCGATTCGGGGTAGTGAAGGCCCCTCGGGAACTGTGGCGAAGGTCACCGAAGACCGCATGAGAAGCACCCGGTAGTAGCTGATCAGGATACGCAAGGAGCACAGCAATGCGAGACCTTCCCCACGGACAACCGGCATGGCTACCTTCGAGTATGGGGCTGATCTCGCTGCTCGCAGCGTGTCCTGTCTTCTCTTCGGCTGCCCCTCCGGTGGCAGAGGTGCGGGTGATCGACGGGGCACCGACGCTCCTGATCCACGGTCAGCCGGCACCGCCCTTGCTGTTCTACACCAGTCCCCCGAGCGCACCTCTGAAGGTACAGGACGGTCGGCTGGAGCTGGAACGTGTGCAGGGCGAGGCCCTGCTGCCCGCGACTGTGCCGCCGGGCTCGCCACTTGTCGTAGAGGCCTCCGTGACCATGCAGGAGGCCTTCATGGATGACGCGACCGCCTCCCTGCGGGTGTCTTTTGATGAGAAGCGTCGCACCGGGTACCTGTTCGGCCTGCAGTACCTCAAGGGCGGGAACCGGCTCAAGCTCTGGAAGTACAACGCGGCGGGCAAGTGGGAGACCTGGCACAGCAAGCCGCTTGACTGGCGTCTTGGAGGTGAAGTGCGGCTGCGGCTGGAGGTCACCGGCGGCCGTTTTGCAGCCTTCGTAGACGGGCAACTGGTGGCGGAGGAGGACGACTCCGACCCGCTGCCGCCCGGCGATGTGGCCCTGGCCGCCTACTGCTGCAAGGCCGCCTTCGGCGACGTGAGCGTTCAGGTCGGAGGCAAAGAGGTCCTCCGCGGTTTCGGCCAGACCCCGGGGAGAGTTAGCGCCCCGTGGCGGAGCGGGTCCTCCGCAGAGCGTATGAGGTCCTTCCGCGACCGAGGGGTCAAGCTATTCACCTACAACGTGTCCATGGGTACCTGGTGGCTCGCTCCGGGCAAGTACAACTCTGCCGGCGTCGAGGAGGGGCTGACCAGCATGACGGCTGCAGTGCCGGGCGCCCTGGCCCTCCTGCGCATCGTACTGAACCCGCCGACGTGGTGGCTGGAGCAGCACCCCGAGGAGCAGACGCGTCTGCGCACCCGCGATGGCCGTGAGTTCACCGCCGCCTGGGCCTCGATGGGCTCGGCGCTGTGGCGTCAGGAAGCCGGCGAGGCACTGGCGGCCCTGGTCAGCCACCTGTCCTCGCGTCCCGTCACGCAGAGCATCCTCGGCTGGCATGTGAGCGCCGGCGATTGCGGCGAATGGTCCTACCTCTGGGGCGAGGGCTGCGGCGACTACTCGCCTGCCCAGCGCGCCGCCTTCACCCGCTGGCTGACGGCGAAGTACCACGATGACGCCGGTCTGCAGGAGGCCTGGCATCAGCCCACGGCGACGCTGGCTTCCGTGGAGGTTCCGCTTCCTGGACAGCGCTACAGAGGAGCCCTTGGGGGTCTACAGGACCCGCGTCAGGCGGCGGACGTGATTGACTACCTGCACTTCCACTCACAGGTGTGTGCGGAGGCCATCTGTCACTTCGCCAGGATTGCGAAGGCTGCCTGCGGACGGCAGCACCTGGTAGGCGCCTTCTACGGATACTGGATCTCGCCGGGCTGGCGTCCGGGTTCCTTCCACAATTCGGGGCACCACGACCTGGCGCAGGTGCTTGCGTGCCCGGATCTCGACTTCGTCTGCGACCCGTACAGCTACCGCGATCGCGCACCGGGAGCAGGCTGGGTCGGACAGGCTCCGCAGGCAGCTATCGCTCTGGCCGGCAAGCTACACCTTTGCGAGGACGACACGCGGACCTTCCTGACCGCCGACGACGCCGGCCACGCCTACGGTCGCTGTCCTGACCGAGAGAGCACGATCGGCGTCCTGCAGCGGAACTGGGCCGGCGCCGTCACTGGTGGAGGTGGTGTGTGGTGGATGGAGCAGGGGCCGGGCTGGTTCGAGGACCCGGCTCTCCTGGACGCCCTTGGGCGGCTGCAGGCCGTGCACGCGGCGCTGCCTCCGGCGGCAAGACGATCCGCGGCCGAGATTGCGCTCGTGCTGGACGAGCGGTCGGCGGACTACCTGGCCCAGTCGAACGAACTCACGGTCCCGCTACTTGTGGACCAGGCTGTAGGCCACCTAACGCATGTCGGCGCTCCCTACGACATCCTCCTGACGAGTCAGCTCTCCACCGCCCGGGACTACAAGATGTACCTCCTGCCGCAGGCCTGGGCGCCCGACCCTGAGACGCGTGCACAACTGCAGACCTTGCGTCGCGCTGGACGGACCATCGTCTGGGTGCACGCCCCGGGACTGCTGACACCGGACGGGCCTTCAGCCCAAGCGGCCTCGGAGCTAACGGGAATGAGGCTTGCGTTGCGGGAGATCGGCGGCCCGACCTTCGTCAGCCTCTTTCCGCAGGCCGAGGGGCCTCTCGCAGCCCTCCCGGGTGGGTACTCCTACGGGACTCACAGCCGTCTTGCACCGCTGCTGGAGGTAGTGGATCCGGAGGCGCGTGTTTGGGGACTGGCGCGCTGCACCTCCGCCGACATGCTGGACGGCGTGGGCTGGCCGCTCCCGACCTACCAAGGGGCCGGCCTGGCAGAGAAGATGGTGGAGGGTGCCCGGGTTATCTTCTCCGCCGCAGGTCCTCTTCCCGCGCCAGTGCTGCGCGAGATTGCACGCTCAGCAAGCGTTCACGTGTACTCGGAGGAGGGTGACTACGTGGCCGCAAGCGAGTCGCTGCTCGCCGTTCATGCGTCCTTCACGGGTACACACCACATCAAGTTGCCCCGCAAGGTGAAGGTCACCGACGCGCTCACAGGAGCCCCCGTCGGCACGGACCTGACCGAGTTCGCAGTGCCCCTCAATCTAGGGCAGACGGGCATCTGGACTGTGGAGTAGCAGCACGGCCCAGACGACATGGCAACGAAGGCGATTGCGCCGTCGGGAGTCCTCAGAACCGCCAGGCGGGACGCACACTCCCCGTGGAGGAGACCTCCTCAAGGTAGCATCCCGTGTGGGACGTGATCGTCTCGCCGCCAACACCTACGCCGCTGAAGGCCAGGACGCGGTAGGCCAGCAGATTGTGCCACTTCCCGTCCGCGAGTCTCACCGTCGTTGCCGTCGCGTGGTCAGCGAACCAGGTCGTGCCCTCTGGAGCCGGGCCGAACTCGCTCACGCAGTCGCGGGCGATGAGCGGCGTCCCGACGCTCGCACGCTCGAGGTCAAGCGGCCACAGACACAGCTTCGCGCGGTAGGTCTCGGGGCTATCAGCGGCGATGTACGGCGTGCCATTGGCCGTCTGATTGAGCGCGACGGGAGCGTTCGCGCGGAGATCAGGCGCATGGAGGACCTGCTCCCAGTTCTGAGCGCCATCCCGGGAGCGCCAGACCCGGACGGCCCGGCCCTCTGCCCCGGCACTGCGCACCGAGTAGAGCAGGGAGCCGTCCACATCACGGACCAGACTGGGCTCCGACCCGCCCGAGACGTCGTAGAACGCAACAGGTTTCCAGTCTCCGCCCTGCAGGCGCCAACGCGACACCCCACTTGCGTGCCTTGTCCCGTTGTCCGCCGACACGGCGAACAGCAGGTCGTCACCGTCCGGAAGGGCACAGGACAGGCCTGGAGCGGAGAGCGTCCAGGCCCCATCGGCCGTCTTCAGCGGTGCGTCAGGGGACTTGGTCTCCATCTTCACAACCCGGAAGCGCGTGCCGTCATAAGCTAGCTGGTGGACATACCAGCTCCTGGTGTAGGGTTGCTTCCAGGTGAAGAACCCCTCCTCGTTGAGGTCGAAACACGCTGTCTGAGAGAAGCCGAAGCCCGTTCCTGCGCAGGGGTGCTGCGTGCCGTCGGCCCGCCTGGCGCCTAGCGGCACGAAACCGACGACCATGGGATAGGTGACCACGACCCTCTTGGCGCCGGTGGCCGGGTTCGTGTCCTCCACGTTTCGCGAACACACGACGGCCCTCTGCCCATCAAGACGCGCAAGATCGTCGAGCAGGATGACATCGCTGCCGTCCTCAAAGTCCCAGTGGCCTCTGCCGACTGTGCGGACGTTGCAGGAGACCGCCGCCGTCTGTGGGCCCACCTGGAACACGAACCCGAGGCCGTACCTTGTCACCTGCCCGCCCGTGTCTGCTGTCGGCTGGAGGAGCGCGGGACCACCCCTGCTCACTGGGCCAAGCGTGACGGGATTTGAGGACTGCGCTTCGGGGGCCATCCTGTCACTCTCCTGGGCATCAAGGGGACACTGCGACAGCACCGCTGCCGTCAGGGCAAAGGCGACGACGGAGCCGGCTCCTCCCCACTTCCACACGCCGAGGAGGGCGAGCACCAAGGTGGCGAACTGCCCCCGACCGTGGTTCGATCTCATTCGCCGGCTCTCCCTTCCTGGATGTCTCGTAGCCGCCCTTTCCCCGCCGGCACCAGACTCCCTTCTGCCCAGGCTGCCCCTAACACCCTGACACATACTGTCAGGTTCTCCCCGCTGCCGTGTCGAAGAGGGCGACGATGTTCTCGGGCGGGGTACCTGCCTGGATGGCATGGGATGGCCCGAGGATGTACCCGCCGCCACGCCCCAGGACCGCGATGCGCTCGCGAACCTCCTGCGCGACCTCCTCCGCGGTACCGAAGGGCAAGGTCTGCTGCACGCTCACGCCGCCCTGGAAGCAGAGGCGATCGCCGTACTGTTGCTTGAGGGCCACCGGGTCCATGCCACGGGCGTCGAACTGCAAGGCCTGCAGGACGTCAATGCCCGCCTCGATCAGGCCGGGAACCGCCTTCATCACGCTGCCGTCCGAGTGGTAGATCACCTTTGCCCCGAAGTCGTGGATCACCTGGTTGAGCCGGGTGTGGAAGGGCTTGAGGTGCTCCTCCCACATGGGCAGCGACATCAGGAGGTCCTCCTGGCTGCCAAGGTCGTCGGCGGTGAAGACGAGGTCGATCTGGCCCCTGGCTGCGGAGAGGACCCGTCGAAAGTGCTCCACGTAGAACTCGCAGACTCGACCCAGGATTGCCCGCGCGAGCTCCGGGTTCAGCGCCAGGTCCATGAACATCCGCTCGAAGCCCCGCATGTACCAGGAGGTCTCGAAGATGTTGCCGTTGGCGGCCATCAGGCAGTACTCACCCTCCGCCTGGGCGGCGGCAAGGCGTTCCGGCAGCACCGAGTAGTCGAACCAGTCCGGTGAGGGCCAGCGGTGTCGGTCGAGGTCGTCAACCGTCTCTGCTTGTGCGAGGGGGTAGTGGCGGATCTCCTGGTACTCGCCTGAGCCGTAGCTGATTGGCTCCCGCACGACTCCCCAGTAGTCCTGCCCCGGCTCCAGGGTCGGGCCAAGGTAGGCCGGCGCAACACCCTTGATGTCCAGCAGTGGGTGCAGGTACTCCTCCACGCTCAGGTTGCGCTCGCGCCGCAGGTACTGTGTCAGGTCGCGGTAGGCAGGCGGGTTGATCCCCGAGCACACCATGGCGATCGGCACGCGGTCGGTCTCCTGGTGCTCAAGCGCCAGTCGTACGCGCTCACGGTGTGACAGTTCCATGCCAGGCCCCTCCTGGGCGACGGACAGATGCAAGCGCCGTGTTGAGCGTCGCGCTGGGAAGCTTCGCGGCCGTAGCGCCGATGCCCTTCCGTGGCGATGACGTCGTGTGACACCGTGGTTGTGGGAGGCCCGGTCACTCCTGGCGCAGGCGGTAGCCTACGCCGGGTTCGGTGAGGAGGTACTGAGGACGCGAGGGGTCGGGCTCAAGCTTGCGACGCAGGTTGCTGATGTTGACACGCAGTAGATGGGTCTCGGGTTCGTAGCTGGCTCCCCAGACCTGCCGCAGGAGGTGGTGGTGGGTCAGAACACGTCCGGCATGCTGGGCCAGGGCTCGCAGCAACTCGTACTCGGTGGGTGTGAGCGCAATCTGCTGCCCGGCAAAGGAGACCTGACGACGCCCGAGGTCAATCCTCAGGTCGCCTACCGCGTACACGGCCTCGTTGCCGGTGTTTGCTGTTCTGCGAAGGGCGGCCCGCAGACGCGCTGTCAGTTCACCGACCGCGAAGGGCTTGGTCACGTAGTCATCGGCGCCCGCATCAAGGGCCGTGATCTTCTCCGTCTCATGCTCCCGCACCGACAGCACAAGGATCGGCACCGGAGACCACTCGCGCAGACTGCGGATGACCTCGTGCCCCTCCATATCCGGGAGCCCGAGGTCGAGGATAACGACGTCGGGCCGGCAGGCCGGGACCGCTCGAAGGGCTTCCTTCCCGGTCTCGGCCTCGTAAACCTGATAGCCCTGGGCATCCAGCGTAACGCGTAAGAAGCGCCGGATTGCCTGCTCATCATCCACGACGAGGATGCGGGCGCCACCGTCGGTCATGCCTGGTTCCCCTCCTGTCGAGTCACGGGGAGTGTGAAGCGGACCACGAGACCGCCCCCGCCGCGTAGATGAGAGCTGATCCGGCCACCGTGAGCTTCGACGATTCCACGGCTGATTGCCAGGCCCAGTCCGGTGCCTGAGGCGCCGTTGGCCCGAGTTACCCGTTGGAACTTGTCGAAGACGCGCTCCAGATCCTCCTCAGGGACACCCGGCCCCTGGTCGGTGACTGTGATCGCTACGCCGTCCTGGGTCTGCTCCGCTGCCACCTCGATGGGTGTACCGGCAGGCGTGTACTTGGCAGCATTGTCCAGCAGATTAGTCAGCACCTGCGCGATGAGGACGAAGTCCATCGGAACCAGGGGCAAGTCGGGAGCCAGAGAGAGAGTGACCTCGCGTGCTCTCAGGCGGTCCCCCATCTGTGTGAGGACGGAACCCACGAGGTCCTGGAGGTCGCAGGGCTCCACATGGAGACGAAGGGCCCCGGCCTCCAGGCGTGACATGTCGAGCAGGTTACCAACCAGGTGATTGAGGCGCTCGGACTCGCCCAGGGCCGTATCCAGCAGCTCGCGCCAGTCTCGTTCCTCAAGCCGGAAGTCACCGCTGCCCTCAACGCCGTCCCGCAAGCTGCTGAGCACGCCGGTGATGGAGGCCAGAGGCGTCCGCAGGTCGTGGGAGACCGAGTTCAGGAGCGCTGACTGCAGGTTCTCGGTCACCCGCAGCACCTCGGCCTGTCCGGCCTTTTCGGTGAGATGAAGGCGCTCGATGGCGAGGGCCACGAGGCTCGCCGTTGACTCCAGAAGCCGCCGCTCGTCGGGAGCGAGGTAGCCCTCAGGGCCAGGCAGGTGCAGACCAAGAACGCCGACGACCTCCTTCCCAGTGCGAAGCGGCAGGTACCTGAAGTCGGCGCCGCTCAGGGTATCGGTGCCGGGTCCAGCCTCCCGGCCCTGCTGCCAGCACCAGGTTGCCACAGACATCTCGTCGCCGTCGAGGTTCATCGGCTCGGTGGACGCCGCCACTCGCAGTGTCTTTGCCTCGGGCAGCAGTATCGCCGCCCCGGCCTTGTGGGTCTCACGAAGGTGGGCCAGTGATATCTGCAGAACGGTCGGGAGATCGGTGGTAGCGCCGAGGGAGCGGCTCAGTTCGTAGAGGTTCATCGCCTGGAACCCGCGGCGCTGCGCGGCCTCGGTCTGTGCCCTTGCCTGCGCGGCGAGGGAACTGATCACAAGGCCCACAACCAGCAGGCCGCCGAAGGTCAGAAGGTACTCGGTATCCGACACCGCGAAGTTCAGGTGCGGCGGGACACAGAAGAAGTCAAAGGCCAGGGTGCCGAGTACCGAAGCCAGGAGTGCCTCCCTGCGTCCGAGGAAGAAGGCAGCCAGCAGCACGGCGGCCAGGTACAGCATGACCAGGTTGCTGGGCTCGATCACGCTGCGTAGTGGATAGCCGATGAGGGTCGCTACCGCCACCAGTGCGGTGCTCTTCGCGTAGCCCTGCCAGTTGGCCGGCCTCGGCGGCGACTTCGGCGCAGCCGGGAGCACCTCGCCCGAGCTGCCGATCACGTAGACGTCAATGGTACCGCTGGCACGGATGATCTGGTCGACGATGGATCCATGGAGGAGCTCATGGAGGCGCGGACGCAGAGGCTTGCCGACGACGATCTTGGTGACGTTGTGGAGCCGCGCATAGGTCACGGCCGCCTCGGCAACGGTTGTGCCGGACATGGTTGCGACCTTCGCACCCAGTTGCTCGGCAAGGTGCAGGTTCTCGGCAAGCCGCTCTCGCGCCCGTTGGGACGACGCTATCTGGTCGGGGGTCTCGACGTGGAGTGCGAACCACTCGGCCTTGAGTTCCTCGGCCAGTCGCCGCGTCGTGCGCAGCAACCTTGCGCTCAGGGGGCTCGAGCCCGTGCAGACCAAGAGCCGATCCGTCGCCGCCCAGGGCCCGGCTATGGCTTCGGTCTCCATGTAGGAGCGCAACTGCTCATCAACACGACTGGCGGCGCGGCGCAAGGCCATCTCGCGTAGGGCGGTGAGGTTTCCCTTACGGAAGAACCGCTTCAGCGCTTGCGCGGCCTGTTCGGGGACATAGACCAGACCCTCGCGGAGGCGTTGCAGCAGGTCCTCCGGGGGCAGGTCCACCAGTTCGATCTCGTGGGCATCGTCAAGCAAGTGGTCGGGAACTGTCTCCCGGACGACTACCCCGGTGATCTGCGCAACCGCGTCGTTGAGACTCTCGATGTGCTGGATGTTGAGGGTGGTGTAGACATCGATGCCGGCTGATAGGATCTCCTCGACGTCCTGGCAACGCTTCAGATGGCGTCCGCCCGGCGCATTGGTGTGAGCGAGTTCGTCGACCAGCACCAGTTGCGGGCGCCGACGCAGGACGGCGTCGAGGTCCAGGTCGGACAGCGTTGTGCCGTGGTACACAAGCGTTCGACGAGGCAGGACTTCCAGCCCCTCCAGGAGGGCATCAGTCTCAGCCCGTCCATGGGTCTCGGCATAGCCAACGACCACGTCGACGCCCTCAGTCTTGCGCCAGTGGGCCTGCTGAAGCATCCCAAAAGTCTTGCCCACGCCGGCGGCATAGCCGAGGAAGATCTTCAGCCGCCCACGAGACCGCGCCTGCTCTTCCGCCGCCATTTGGCTGAGCAGCCTGTCCGGGTCTGGACGACTGCCATCATGGTAGGACGCCATCAGGCCCCTCGCTGCCTGCGCGATCTTTGCGCTTCTACGGTGATTCTACGCGATTGCGTCTTCCGCTCAAAGCCACTCTTCGTCCAGGACGACACCAGGGCCCTCGGGTAACTCTTCAGTGACCTGCCCTCGCGACCTTTCCAAGCGTGTCGAGTGATAGGTTGAGTTCTAGTACGTTGACCCGGGGTTCGCCCAGGAAGCCCCACTGTCGCGGTTCGACGTGTTGCGCCACCAGCGAACTCACTTCGGTCACCGGCAGGTTCCGCTGCCGAGCCACCCTCATAACCTGGTACTCGGCGGCAGCAAGACTAAGGTGCGGGTCGAGACCGCTGCCGGAGGCAGTCACCAGGTCGATCGGGACGGGCAGGCGGTTGTCGGGATCGGCCTGCCGGAGCCGACGCACTCGTTGCGCCACTTGCTCCTTCAGCGCCGGATTGAGCGGTCCCAGATTGGTGCCGGTTCCAGCCATGGCATTGTAGGGAACGGGCACGGTCGCAGAGGGACGTCCCCAGAAGTACCGCGGATCAGTGAACTGCTGGCCAATCAGTTCCGAACCCACTTCAGTGCCTTCGCGGACGATCAGGCTGCCCTTGGCCTGAGGTGGGAAGGCCACCTGACACACCGCCGTGATCAGCAGCGGGTACACCAGTCCGGTGAGAAGGGTGAAAGCGGCCAGCAAGGTGAGCGTCGGTCGAACCAGTTCTTTCATAGCTCCAACTCCCCTCTCGCTCACGCCAGGCGCAGCGCGACCAGCAGGAGGTCTATCAGTTTGATCCCCAGGAAGGGGGCTACGAGGCCGCCGACTCCGTAGAGGAGCAGGTTGTCGCGCAGCAACTGCGCCGCTCCAACCGCCCGGTAAGGCACCCCTCGGAGCGCCAGCGGAATCAGCCCCACGATGATGAGCGCGTTGAAGATGACCGCCGAGAGAAGGGCGCTGTCCGGCGTCGCAAGGCGCATGAAGTTGAGAGCCTGCAGCGCAGGATAGGTCGAAGCGAAGGCTGCCGGAATGATGGCAAAGTACTTGGCGAGGTCGTTGGCGATGCTGAAGGTCGTCAGGGCGCCGCGGGTCATAAGGAGTTGCTTGCCGACCTCGACGATATCAATAAGCTTCGTGGGGTTACTGTCGAGGTCTACCATGTTCGCGGCCTCGCGCGCCGGCTGAGTTCCGGTGTTCATGGCGACTGCCACATCCGCCTGCGCCAGGGCCGGGGCGTCGTTGGTGCCGTCTCCGGTCATCGCCACCAGGCGTCCGCCCTGTTGGTACTCGCGGATCAGCTTGAGCTTGGCCTCGGGCGTCGCCTGAGCCAGGAAGTCGTCGACGCCTGCCTCCGCGGCGATCGCAGTGGCGGTCAGTTGGTTGTCACCGGTGATCATGACGGTCTTGATGCCCATCTTGCGCAGGTGACTGAAGCGCTCGCGCAGGCCACCCTTGACGATGTCCTTGAGGTGCACCACACCCAGGGCCTTGCCGTCGCGGGCCACCACAAGCGGCGTACCTCCGCCGCGGGAGATCTCGTCCACCATCTGCTGGAGCCTGGGGTCGACGCTCTCCCCCATCGCAGCTCCCCAGGCGGCGATAGCGTCTGCAGCACCCTTGCGGATCTGGTGAGCCGCGTAGTCCACGCCGCTCATACGCGACTGAGCAGTGAAGGCGATGAAGTGCATCGCTTCATGGGGCGTCGTTCCGTCGTCGGCACCCACCGTGCGGCCACGCAGACCGTAGCTGCGCTTGACCAACTCCACGATGCTGCGTCCTTCGGGCGTCTCGTCCGCGAGTGACGAGAGTTGAGCGACCTCCGCCAACTCCTGCGTCCCGATGCCATCCAGGGGCAGCAGTGCCACGGCCTCACGATTGCCCAGAGTGATGGTGCCGGTCTTGTCCAGGAGCAGCACATCCACATCCCCGGCCGCTTCGACAGCTCGGCCCGACATGGCAAGGACGTTGCGCTGGATCAGCCGCTCCATGCCGGCGATGCCAATCGCCGGTAGCAGGCCGCCGATGGTTGTCGGTATCAGACAGACGAGGAGGGCGACGAGGACCGTGATACCGACGGCCTGCCCCGCGCCAGTGGCGGCGACCCCGTAGAGCGAGAAGGGCAGCAGCGTTGCACATACGACCAGGAAGATGAGGGTAAAGCCGGCCAGCAGAATACTGAGCGCGATCTCGTTCGGCGTCTTGCGGCGCTTCGCGCCCTCGACGAGGGAGATCATGCGATCGAGGAACCCCTCGCCGGGATTGGCGCTGACTCGTACGACTAGCCAGTCGGAGATGACCCTGGTGCCGCCGGTGACTGCACTGCGGTCGCCCCCGGACTCGCGCACCACCGGAGCGCTTTCGCCCGTGACGGCGCTCTCATCGACCATCGCGATTCCGCACACTACCTCGCCATCGGCGGCGATGAGGTCTCCGGCCTCGGCGAGGAAGAGGTCGCCTTGTCGCAGAGTCGTCGAGGGCACCTCCTCGTAGCTGGTGGGACGTTCGCTGCAGGGCGCAGTACTGGTAGGGACCTTGCGTGCAAGTGTCTCCTGGCGAGTCCGGCGGAGCGACTCCGCCCGGGCTTTCCCTCTCCCCTCGGCCAGGGCCTCCGAGAAGTTGGCGAAGAGCACCGTGAACCACAGCCAGACCGCCACTGCGCCGATGAAGGCGGCCGGGGCCTCGCCGTGTCCTGCGAGGGCCTGAACCCACAGTACGGTCGTCAGCACGCTGCCGACCTCGACCACGAACATGACCGGGTTGCGCAGCATCAGCCGCGGATCGAGCTTGCGGAAGGCGTCCTTCGCCGCACGCTGCCACAGGGCTCGCCGTGATTGCCCGTCTCGCGTACTCCTTCGTGCGTCAGGCGTGGTCATCTCAAGGCACCATCTTCAGTTGCTCGGCGATCGGCCCCAGTGCCAGGGCCGGGAGGAAGCTGAGCGCTCCGACCACGACAACCACCATCACAAGCCAGCCCGTAAAGAGCGGGGTGTGCGTGGGCAAGGTCCCTGCGCTGACCGGCACAGTCTTCTTCGCGGCCAGGGAGCCAGCCATCGCCAGGGCCGGCACGATCAGCCAGTAGCGGGCGATGAGCATCACCAGCGCCAGTGACAAGTTGTAAAAGAGGTTGTTCGCGGCGAGTCCCGCAAAGGCACTTCCGTTGTTGTTCGACGCTGAGGAGAAGGCGTAGAGGATCTCACTGAACCCATGGGGCCCGTGATTCGTAAGGGCACCGGTACCCTCCGGCACCGTCACTGCGAGCGCTGTGCCGACCAGTACAAGGATGGGCGGGATCAGCACCATCAGCGCCGCCATCTTCACCTCATAGGTCTCGATCTTCTTGCCGAGGTACTCCGGTGTGCGTCCCACCATCAGCCCCGCGATGAAGACCGCGATGATCACGAAAGCCAACACCCCATACAGCCCGGACCCCACTCCACCATAGACGACCTCACCGAGCTGCATCAGCCACATTGCCACCAGGCCGCCCAGCGGTGTGAGGGAGTCGTGCATGGCATCTACGCTCCCGTTCGAGGCGGCCGTGGTCGCGACAGACCACAGGGAGGAGGCGGCGACGCCGAAGCGTAGCTCCTTGCCCTCCATGTTGCCGCCGGGCTGGAGGGGACTGGCGGTCTGGTCTACTCCCAGCGTCGTTAGCATCGGATTGCCAGTCTGCTCGGCCACCAGCGACAGCCCCAGCATCGGCACGAAGATGAGACCCATCGCAGCCAGGAGCACCAGGCCCTGCCGCCCATCACCGACCATGCGACCGAAAGTGAAGCACAAGGCCGCCGGGATCAGCAGGATGGCCAGTGTCTCGAGGAAGTTCGAGAGGGGCGTTGGATTCTCAAGCGGGTGGGCCGAGTTGGCGCCGAAGAACCCGCCGCCGTTGGTGCCGAGTTGCTTGATTGCCACCTGCGAAGCCGCTGGGCCCAGGGCGATTGTCTGCTCGGTCGTCGTGTTCCTGTTGACAGTGATGGGCTGCAGCAAGGCCACGGTATGGCTGGGCTGGAGCGTCTGCACGACGCCCTGCGAGACCAGAACCAGGGCCAGCACTAGTGAGAGTGGCAGCAGGACGTACAGGACGGAGCGGGTGAGGTCAACCCAGAAGCTGCCGAGGCTCTGCGCCGTGCGACGTACCAGTCCTCGTATGAGTGCCACGAGCACCGCCATGCCGGTAGCAGCGGACAGGAAGTTCTGCACCGTCAGCCCAAGCATCTGTGTCAGGTAGCTCAGCGTCGTCTCGCCACTGTAGCTCTGCCAGTTCGTGTTCGTGGCGAAGCTGACGGCCGTGTTCAGTGCGAGGTCTGCCGGCACGGAGCCCAGGTGCTGAGGATTGGCCGGGAGGAACCCCTGAAGGCGCTGGAGGGCATACACGACCAGCAGGCCTGTCAGGTTGAACAGCAGCACCGCCACGGCGTAGCTGCGCCAGCTCATTTCCGCTGTGGCTCGCGAACCGGCCAGACGGTAGAGCAGCCGCTCCAGGGGTCGCATGACCGGATCGAGCAGGGTGCGCTGTCCCTCGTAGACCCGGGCCATGTACTCGCCCAGGGCCTTCGCAAGGAGGAGCAAGACAGCACAGAACACGGCAACCTGCAGATAGGCAACAGACATCATCCGAACCACTCCGGCTTCAGTAGCGCCGCCACGAGGTACACGAACAGCGCGAGACACAGCAGGCCAAGAACCAGGTAGAGCGCCGACATATCAGTCCTCCCGCAACCGACCGCACAGGGACACCAGCCCCAGGCAGAGGAGGCCGAAGAGGAACACGCCGACCATGGCGAGCACGTCCTTCACAGCGATCCTTCCCTTCGTTCTCGACTACCAAGAGTGTACGCAGAAGGGCGTCAAGGGCGTGACAGCTTGCGACATCGGGGCGTCAAGGAGGCGTCAAGAAAGGGGACCCGAAGGCGCTGGAGAAGTAGGCAGGTGCAGTCAGTGTGTGCCGTGGAACAGCTCCACGTGTCGAGGGGAGGTCGAGATCGTGGGACAGCAGTACGCAGCCATCTGCAACGCCTGTGGTGCTCGCTTCACCGTCAACGACGGTGGCGGCTTCTGCTTCCACCTGCTGCACTGCGACGCCTGTGGTGCGGAACGGTCGATCAGCTTTGACGAGATCGGGGAGCCCCATCTGAGGTACCTGAAGGGGCTGAAGATCCCCTACTCCATGGCCTCGGCGGAGCATGACCGTCGTGCCCGCGAGACCTACCGGGGCAAGCCGATGACCGAGGAGGAGTACCACGCTGCCGTCGAGGAGCTATGTGGCCAGTGCGACTGTGGCGGTCGGTTCCGCATCGAGGCTCCGGCCCGGTGCCCGAAGTGCCGATCGGCGGATCATCGCGCCGATCCAGACGGGCAGCACCTCATGTATGACTGAGTTGCTGTCTGCCACACTGATCGTTAGCCAGGAACCTGTTGTGCTGTGGAGGACGCCCGGAGAGGGATGCGACGGCCACCAACTGTTAGGAGGTTCCCCATGCACCTGCTGCTCATCTTTGTCCTCGTTGCGCTGCCGCTCATCGCGGTCTGGGCCCAGCCCGGCCAGCCTGCCGCCTCTGGAACAGACAAGATCGGACTCAAGCCCGTGGAGACGGACCCGGAGACTGGAGCTGAGGTGTACCTGCTTGGGCCAGATGAACGCCCCGCTGACAACATCTACGGTGAACAGCCCTACGGTGATCGTACGGGGCGCCGCATTGCGATCCGTTACTATGGCACTGCGGCCAAGCCCGGGGCCATCGAGGTCCTCGACCTCGTCGACGGCTCCCGCCATGAGGTGTTGTCCGGGAAGGTGCCCTTCCCGGCCTTCCATGCCTGGGGTGAGTGGCTGTACTACGCGCAGACCGTTGGCGGCAAGAACCTGCTGCGCCGCTGCAGCTACCTCAGCCTGAAGGTCGAGGACGTTGCCGAGCTGCCTGCCGATCGTGGGTCATACAGCTATGGCACCGTCTCAACGGACCTTCGCTACTATGCTGTCAGCGTCACGCCGCCGACGCCTGCCGGTGAGCCTGCCAGGCCCGCCCAAGTCCACCTTCTCGACCTGCAGACGAGGCAGTGGAGCGTGCTCCTCGACAAGCCCGGCTACCATGCCAAGCACGAGCAGTTCTCGCGCGACGGCCGCAACCGCGTGCTGATCCAGCTCAACCGGATGCCGGACGTCAAGGTGGTCCTCCTCAGCGAGCTGGAGATCGGCGGACAGGAAAGGCGCTTCCCCGCCGATCAGCCCTACACTCTCCGTCCGACAGGCCACGAGGCCTGGATCGGCGAGACCTCCGAGGTCTTCTTCTCTACCGCGGCGGACAGCACCAGCAAGGGCAACATCTGGCGCGCGAAAGTCGGCGACGAGAAGCCCACGCTCGTGTACGAGGGCAAGCGCTTTGGCCACGTCAGCGTCTCCCGCGACGGCAAGTGCTGGATCGGCGACACCGGCGAGGACGGCGTGCCGATCTACATCGGGAGCTTCGCCAGCGGCAAGGCGAGGCGCATCTGCTTCAGCCGAACCGAGTACGACACGAAGCAGTGGAGCCATGCCCATCCCTATCTCACTGCAGACAACAAGTGGTTGGTCTTCGGCTCCCGACGAGGCGGTCACCCGCAGTGCTATGGGGCGAAGCTGAGAGAGGGCTGGCTGGCAGGCCTCTGAAGGGTTTCCCAGCGGGGAGAAGCGAAAGAACTGCGGCGCCAGGGCATGTGAGTACCCTCGGCGCCGCAGTCTGATTCCCGGCCTAAGGGTGGGCTCAGAGTCCGAGTAGCTTCACTGCATTGTCGTGTGTGATCTTGTTGTAGGCCGTGCGGCTGATATGCCCCGCGTCGACCAACTCGTGGTAGGTGCGGACGATCTTCCCGTACAGCTCTTGGGGCGCGCAGAGGTCCGTCCCGAAAAGCAGGCGATCCTGGAACTCCTCCAGGAAGCGATAGCCGAACTCCGGGTCGCGAGTGATGGCGTTGAGCCCGCTGCCGGCCGAAAGGTCGCCCCAGAGGTTATCGTACCTGCGCATCAGCTCAACAATCCGCCCTTCCTGCACCGCCCCGGAGGGGTAGCTGCCCCAGTTCGATTCGTTGACGTCCGCCGAGATGTGTGACCAGAAGGCCTGCGAGTGGGCCAGGAAGTTGAGCTTCGGGAACATCCCCAGCACCTTCTCCAGCCGCGGCAGCCCACACTCATCCACCACCCCGTAGGCATCGTGATCGCGAGTCGCGACGTGAAAGGTCATCGGCAGCCCGGCCGCCTCGATGTGGCCGAGCATGTTGAGCATACGCGGATCGTCCCACCACAGATTGCAGGACATCTCGCCGACACCCTTGCAGCCAAGTGACTTGTAGTGCTGCAGCAGGGGGCCGAAGTCGGTGGTGGCGCTGTTGTACTTCTGACGTGGGTCGAGGTTGCAGAAGGGGATGACCCGGTCTGGATAGAGCGCCGCCAGGTCCAGCACGTTCTCCGTGCTCTGCAAGACGAAGTCGTTCTCGTGGTTCGCGATCGGCAGCACCACGCCTCTATCGATCCCCAGGCCGTCCCAGGTCGCGACCAGTTCGGGCGGAGACATGAACTTGAGGAAGGCGGGGTTCGCCCGTTGGGCCGGGTCATGGTAGAGGAGGCAGTGCGAGTGGATGTCAATCATGGTTGGCTTTCCTACCTCTCACGGAAGCTGGTG